>NZ_JBHWJJ010000002.1:0-123391 GCF_042732005.1 Streptomyces sp. NPDC059851
TTTAATAGAGACTGTTGCCAGTCCCTGGGGGCGCCGGGGGTCGGTCGGGGGGGGGTTTGGGGCGTTGCCCCCGACCGCCCGCCCCTGCCGAGGGGCCCTGCCGGGCCGCTACCGCAGCAGTACGCCGCCCTGCGGGCCGCCCTCGCCGCCCGCGTCGGTGTGCACGGGGGCGGCGACCAGCCCCAGCTCGGCCGGCGAGGCCAGCATCGGGTGCGAGGGGAGGATCCGCACGGTGTAGCCGAAGGGCCCGGTGCGGTCGAGGGCGAGCGGGCCCTCGTACACCCAGCGTCCCTCCAGGTCCGGCCCGACGGCCGGCTTGAGGGGGAAGGGCCGCCCGTCGCGGATCACGTCCTGCGGGTCCACCCGGCCGGCGACGGCCTGCACTTCCACGTCCTCGGGTGCGAGCGAGTGCAGCGCCACCCGGACGCGCAGGGTGAGGGTGGCCCCCAGCTCGGCGGTGCCGTTCACGGGAGCCGCGGCCAGCGCCTCCACGTGCTCGACGGCGACCTGGGGCCAGGCGGCCCGGACCCGGCCCTTCCACCAGGCCAGGTCACGGGCCGCCGCGGGGTCCAGTGCCCGGTGGGCGCGGGCGGCCGGGGCGTACAGCCGCTCCACGTACTCGCGGACCATGCGCCCGGCGAGGACCTTGGGGCCCAGGGAGACGAGGGTGCGACGGACCATTTCGATCCACCGCACCGGCAGTCCGCTGCGGTCGGCGCGGTCGTAGAAGCGGGGAGCGACCCGCTCCTCGATCAGCTCGTAGAGACCGGCCGCCTCCAGGTCGTCGCGCCGTTCCTCGTCGGCGCCGAGCCCGTCGGCGGTCGGGATGGCCCAGCCGAAGTCGGGTTCGAACCACTCGTCCCACCAGCCGTCGAGCACGGACAGGTTGAGGCAGCCGTTGAGCGCGGCCTTCATCCCGCTGGTACCGCACGCCTCCAGCGGTCGGAGCGGGTTGTTCAGCCAGACGTCGCACCCCGGGTAGAGCTTCTGCGCCATGCCCATGCCGTAATCGGGCAGGAACACGATCCGGTGGCGCACCCGCGGGTCGTCGGAGAACCGGACCAGCTCCTGCACCAGCCGTTTGCCGCCGTCGTCGGCGGGGTGGGCCTTGCCCGCGACGACGATCTGCACGGGCCGTTCGGGGTGCAGCAGCAGTCGGCGCAGCCGCTCCGGGTCGCGCAGCATCAGCGTGAGCCGCTTGTACGAGGGGACGCGGCGGGCGAAGCCGATGGTGAGGACGTCCGGATCGAGCACGGAGTCCACCCAGCCGAGTTCGGCGTCGGCGGCCCCGCGTTGGCGCCAGGAGGCCCGCAACCGTTCGCGGACCTCCAGCACCAGCTGCTCGCGCAGGCCCCGCCGCAGGTCCCAGACGTCCTGGTCGGCGATGTCGGCGACGGCGTCCCAGCGCTGGGACCCGCCCACCGAGAGGGCGTCCTCGGTGCGGCCGGCGCCGATCTGGCGTGCCCCGAGCCGGACCACCTCGGGGGCGACCCACGTCGGGGCGTGCACCCCGTTGGTCACGGAGGTGATGGGCACGTCCGCCGGGTCGAAGCCCGGCCACAGGCCGGCGAACATGCCGCGGCTGACGGCCCCGTGGAGGGTGGAGACGCCGTTGGCGCGCTGGGCCAGGCGCAGCCCCATCACCGCCATGTTGAACACCCCGGGGTCGCCGCCGGGGTAGGACTCGGCGCCCAGGTCCAGGATCCGCTCGACGGGTACGCCGTCCAGCTCGCCGCCGGGGCCGAAGTGGCGGGCGACCAGGGACCGGTCGAAGCGGTCGATGCCGGCGGGCACCGGGGTGTGGGTGGTGAACACGGTTCCGGCGCGGACCGCCTCCAAGGCGGCGTCGAAGCCGAGGCTGTGCTCGCCGTCGAGTTCCCTCATGCGTTCGAGGCCGAGGAAGCCGGCGTGTCCCTCGTTCGTGTGGAACACCTCGGGCTCGGGGTGGCCGGTGAGCGCGCAGTACGTCCGTACGGCCCGGACGCCGCCGATGCCGAGGAGCATCTCCTGCAGCAGACGGTGATCGCTGCCGCCGCCGTAGAGCCGGTCGGTCACCTCGCGGGCGCCGCCGTCGTTGTCCTCGACGTCCGAGTCGAGCAGCAGCAACGGGACCCTGCCGACGCGGGCCTGCCAGATGTGCGCGTGCAGGACGCGGCCGCCGGGCAGGGAGAGGGTGACGCGGGCCGGGGCCCCGTCGGCGTCCCGCAGCAGGGACAGGGGGAGTTCGTTGGGGTCGAGGACGGGGTAGTGCTCCTGCTGCCAGCCGTCCCGGGACAGGGACTGGCGGAAGTAGCCGTGCCGGTACAGCAGGCCCACGCCGATGAGGGGGACACCGAGGTCGCTGGCGGCCTTGAGGTGGTCCCCGGCGAGGATCCCGAGGCCGCCCGAGTACTGGGGCAGGGCGGCGGTGATCCCGAACTCGGGCGAGAAGTAGGCGATGGCGGCGGGGAGGTCGGTCCCGCCGTCGTGGGTCTGGTACCACCTGGCACCGTGGACGTAGTCGTCGAGGTCGGCGGCGGCGACGGCGAGCCGGCGCAGGAACCGCCGGTCGCCGGCCAGTTCCCGTAGGCGGCCGGCGGATGCGGAGCCGAGCAGGCGGACGGGGTCGCCGCCTGCGGCCTGCCAGCCCTCGGGGTCGACGGATTGGAAGAGTTCGCGGGTCTCCGTGTGCCACGACCAGCGCAGGTTGCGCGCGAGGTCGGCGAGCGGCAGCAGCGGTTCGGGGAGTACGGGGCGTACGGTGAATCGACGAATTGCCTTCACGCGTTCCACCTTCGCAGGCAAGTGCGGATCGGAGCGGCCGCACCACGCTGTGCGACCGCGCAACACCCCCGGAAGGCTAGCCGCGGCCCCGCTCCGGCTGCCACCGTGCTGCGGCGGACGGCCCGTGCCCCGCGAGCTCTCCCTCGAACGGCTCCGGTCTGCTGCGACGGACCGCCGGTCAGGGCCGGGTGAAGAACCCCAGCAGGTCGGCGATCACGTGCGTGCTGCCGCCGTGGCTGTTGGCGACGGTCACGCGGCCGTCGACGACGGGAGTGGTCACGTGGTGCGGAACGGTCTCCCCGGGCAGGGTGTTCAGGCTGCTGGCCTCCGGCCGGGCGGACCCGTGCGCGTACACGGTGAGGAAGCCCGGGCCGGTGGACCCGGTCGCGGTGACGTTGAAGGCCGCACCGATCGCGCCCGCGGGCATGCCGGCGACGGTGGTCGTGGCACCGGGAGCCGGCTTGCCGGTGGCGCGGGTGTCCGCGAGCCGCTGCGGGACGGCCGGGGCGAACAGGGCCTGGCCGCCCTTGCCGTACCAGCCGACCGCGTCCAGCACCAGGTGCGTGGAGCCGGTGTTGGTGAACAGGGTGATCGTGCCGTCCGGGCCGACCGGGACGATCGCCTGGTTCGACTTGTCCTTGCCCGGCTCCACGTTCAGGTTCGACGTCGCCGGCCGCTTCGCCGGGTCGGGGTAGGCGATCACGTGCGCCTCGGCTCCGGCACCGGTGCCCGTCAGGTTCAGCGCGACCGCGGTCGCGTCCGCCGGGATGCCGTGCACACCGGCGACCTTGACGGTACGGGTCTGCCCGCCGCCCAGCGCGGCCCTGCCCGAGTTGAGCTGCGCCTGCACCTTGCCGTCGGCGCCGACGGGAACGGTGACCGTGTTGGAGGAGGTCCCGCCCGCGCGGACGTTGACGTTCGAGGTCGCAGGGCGGGGCTGGCCGGACGGCCACACGCTGAGGTGGGTGTCCTCGGTGGCGCCGGTGACGGTCACGTTGAGGACGGCGGCGGCCATGCCGCCGGAGTGGACGCGGTCCGGGCCGGCCACGCCGACGGGCAGGACCACCGGCGCGGGTGCACCGCCCTGCAGGGGCGGGCCGGTGGTGCGGGTGTCCAGCAGGCGGAACGGCTCGGTGGCGACGTACCCGGACGGCGCGTAGTCGACCTTCACGTCCTTCACGTTGCGGGTGGCCGTGGACGTCGCGTCTTTGGAGTCCCGGACGGTGACCGTCACCTCGTAGTCGCCGGGGCGGGCGTACGTGTGCCGGAAGTCCGTCAGGTCGAAGTGCTGCCCGGTGGTGCCGTCGCCGAAGTCCACCTCGTAGCTCATCTGGATGGGCCAGTTGCTGTTCGAGAAGGTGTTCACCTGGACCGGGGTCCCGGCCGGAGCCCACGGCTGGTTGGTGTACACCCACGCCTGGCTCAGGCCGTCCTGGACCTCGTGGGCGCCACGGTCCAGGTACCCGCCCATGGTGTCGTTCGGGTCTCCCTGTCACTTCGCGCGGGACGCACCCGCTCCTCGGAGCGACCGGTGGTGGGGACACGGTGCCGGGGTCCGGGGTGCCCTGCGCACAACGGCGGGAAACCGGCGACGGCGAGTGCGATTCCGGCCGTCGTCCACCCTGGGCGGGATGGGGCGCTTCGGTTGGTTCGTACCTCGAACGAGTGCACACAAGTGTCCGATGGGACGGGTGTGTTGGGCGGTACATCCGGTAGTGCAGACGGACTTGACGGAGCCTCGGCGGAAGCCCGGCCTCTTCTTGGTCGGCGCGGCGCCACTACGTACGAGTAGTTAACCAAGCACGCGGATTGGGTCGGGCGAGAGTGGGAAGGGCTCCCCGCGTACCTGCACGGCACACCTCGCCCACCCCTCTCCCGCCACCCGAGTGAACGCGGACAGGAGCGGCCATGCCCGCAGCCCAGCCGTCCTCCGAGCGGCTAGAAACAGAGCCGACAGAGCGTGCACCACTTGCCGGCCTCCCGGCCGGCCCGTTGACACCGAGCCCCGCGAACTGCCCCCAGGTGATCCCATCATGATCGGTCGTATTCCCGTCCTGGACGTCCTCCCCGCCACCGACTGCGGGGCCAGACCCGCCAAGGCCGTGGTGGACGAGGTCTTCGAGGTGACCGCCACCGTGTTCCGCGAGGGCCACGACGCGGTCGCCGCGCACGTCCTCCTCCGCGACCCGAAGGGACGGCTGCGGCCCGCCGTGCCGATGCACGAGCTCGCGCCCGGCACCGACCGGTGGGGCGCCCGCATGGCCGCCGACACCGAGGGCCGGTGGACCTACACCGTGGAGGCGTGGAGCGACCCGCTGGCCACCTGGCGGGCCCGTGCCGCGGTGAAGATCCCGGCCGGCATCGACCCGGGGCTCACCCTGCTGGAGGGGGCCGAGCTGTACGAGCGGGCCGCCGCCAAGATCCTCAAGAGGGACGGCCGCGAGCACGTGCTGGCCGCCGCCGCCGCGATGCGCGACGAGGACCGCCCCGTCGACGAGCGGTACGCCGCCTCCCGCGAACCGAGGGCGCACGCCGCGCTGGCCCGGCGCCCGTACCGGGAGCTGGTGACCGCCGTGAAGGCCCAGCCGCTGCTGGTGGAGCGCAAGCGGGCCCTGTTCGGCTCCTGGTACGAGATGTTCCCCCGGTCCGAGGGGGCCGTGGTCGAGCCGGGTGCGAAACCGGTGAGCGGTACGTTCCGGACGGCTGCCGAACGGCTGCCCGCCATCGCCGCGATGGGCTTCGACGTGGTCTACCTGCCGCCGATCCACCCCATCGGGACCACCTTCCGCAAGGGACCCAACAACACGTTGTCCGCGGCCAGTTGGGACCCGGGGGTGCCGTGGGCCATCGGCTCCCCGGAGGGCGGCCACGACGCGGTCCACCCGGACCTGGGGACGCTGGAGGACTTCGACGCCTTCGTCGCCCGCGCCCGTGGCCTGGACCTGGAGATCGCGCTGGACTTCGCCCTCCAGTGTTCGCCCGACCACCCGTGGGTGGAGAAGCACCCGGAGTGGTTCAGTCACCGCCCCGACGGGACGATCGCGTACGCCGAGAACCCGCCGAAGAAGTACCAGGACATCTTCCCGATCCACTTCGACGCCGACATGGCCGGCATCGTCGGGGAGACGGTGCGGATCCTGCGCCACTGGATGGACCACGGCGTCCGCATCTTCCGGGTGGACAACCCGCACACCAAACCGGTCGTGTTCTGGCAGAAGGTGATCGCGGACATCAACAAGACCGATCCCGATGTGATCTTCCTGGCGGAGGCCTTCACCCGCCCCGCCATGATGCGCGCGCTCGCCGCGATCGGCTTCCAGCAGTCGTACACGTACTTCACCTGGCGCAACACCAAAGCGGAGCTCACCGAGTACCTCACCGAGCTGTCCGGCACCCGGTCCGCCTCCGTCATGCGGCCGAACTTCTTCGTGAACACGCCGGACATCCTCCACGCCTACCTGCAGAAAGGCGGCCGCCCCGCCTTCGAGGTGCGTGCCGTCCTCGCCGCCACCCTCTCCCCCACCTGGGGCGTCTACGCCGGGTACGAGCTGTGCGAGAACACCCCGGTCCGGGAGGGCAGCGAGGAGTACCTCAACTCCGAGAAGTACGAGCTGCGACCGCGCGACTGGGAGGCCGCCGAGCGCGAGGGCCGCTCGATCGCCCCGCTGATCACCACGCTCAACCGGCTGCGCCGCCGGAACCCCGCGCTGCAGCAACTGCGCGACATCCACTTCCACTCGACCGACAACGACCAGGTCATCGCCTATTCGAAGCACGCGGGCGCCAATTCCGTACTGGTGGTCGTCAACCTCGATCCGCACCACACCCAGGAGGCGACGGTCTCGTTGGACATGCCGGTACTCGGCCTCGACTGGCACGGGTCCCTCGCGGTGCGCGACGAGCTCACCGGCGAGACCTATCACTGGGGCAGGGCGAATTACGTGCGCCTAGAGCCGGGTCGCACGCCCGCGCACGTTCTCACCGCTCTGCGACCGTCCCCGCCCACCGGAGGGTCACCCACCACATGATGATCAACGATCCCGTCCACGACACCTTCGAGGACACCCCCGCCCAGGACCGCGACCCCGACTGGTTCAAGCGGGCGGTCTTCTACGAGGTCCTCGTGCGCTCCTTCCACGACAGCAACGGCGACGGGGTGGGGGACCTCAAGGGGCTCACCGCGAAGCTGGACTACCTCCAGTGGCTCGGCGTGGACTGCCTGTGGCTGCCGCCGTTCTTCGCCTCGCCGCTGCGCGACGGCGGCTACGACGTCTCCGACTACACCTCCGTCCTCCCCGAGTTCGGCGACCTCGCCGACTTCGTGGAGTTCGTGGACTCCGCGCACCAGCGCGGCATGCGGGTGATCATCGACTTCGTCATGAACCACACGAGCGACCAGCACGAGTGGTTCCAGCAGTCCCGCAAGGACCCGGACGGGCCGTACGGCGACTACTACATGTGGGCCGACAACGACAAGCTGTACCAGGACGCCCGCATCATCTTCGTCGACACCGAGACCTCGAACTGGACGTACGACCCCGTCCGCAAGCAGTACTACTGGCACCGCTTCTTCTCGCACCAGCCGGACCTCAACTACGAGAACCCGGCGGTGCAGGAGGAGATCATGTCGGCGCTGCGGTTCTGGCTGGACCTCGGCATCGACGGCTTCCGCCTCGACGCCGTGCCGTACCTGTTCGCCGAGGACGGCACCAACTGCGAGAACCTCCCGGCCACCCACCGGTTCCTCAAGCGGGTCAGGGCGGAGATCGACGCGCACTACCCGGACACGGTGTTGCTCGCCGAGGCCAACCAGTGGCCCGAGGACGTCGTCGACTACTTCGGGGACTACGAACAGGGCGGGAACGAGTGCCACATGGCGTTCCACTTCCCGGTCATGCCGCGCATCTTCATGGCGGTGCGAAGAGAGTCCCGCTACCCGGTCTCCGAGATCCTCGCCAAGACCCCGAAGATCCCCGAGCGCTGCCAGTGGGGCATCTTCCTGCGCAACCACGACGAGCTCACCCTCGAAATGGTCACGGACGAAGAGCGCGACTACATGTACGCCGAGTACGCCAAGGACCCGCGCATGCGGGCCAACATCGGCATCCGGCGCCGGCTCGCCCCGCTCCTCGACAACGACCGCAACCAGATGGAGCTGTTCACCGCCCTGCTGCTGTCCCTGCCCGGCTCCCCCGTCCTCTACTACGGCGACGAGATCGGGATGGGCGACAACATCTGGCTGGGCGACCGCGACGGCGTGCGCACGCCGATGCAGTGGACCCCGGACCGCAACGCCGGGTTCTCCTCCTGCGATCCGGGCCGGCTGAACCTGCCGGTCATCATGGACCCGGTCTACGGGTACCGGGTCACCAACGTCGAGGCCGCGATGTCCTCGCCCTCCTCGCTGCTGCACTGGACCCGCAGGCTCATCGAGGTCCGCAAGGCGAACCCGGCCTTCGGCCTCGGCTCGTACACCGAACTCCAGTCGTCCAACCCGGCGGTGCTCGCCTTCCTCCGCGAGTACGGCGACGACCTGGTGCTGTGCGTGCACAACTTCTCGCGGTTCGCCCAACCCACCGAGCTCGACCTGCGGGCGTTCAACGGGCGCGTACCGGTGGAGCTCACCGGCGACGTGCGCTTCCCGCCGATCGGCGAGTGGCCGTACCTGCTCACCCTCGCCGGGCACGGCTTCTACTGGTTCCGCCTGCGGCGCGAGTAGGGCCCCCGCCCCTCCGGCCCGCCCTGCCTCCTCGCACACACCGGAGCAGGCCGGGCCCGGGGCACCGCGGGGGCGGCGCCGAACGGGTCCCGTGCCCTCCCCCGCAAACGCACCACCGCACCACCGCACCACGCACCACGCACCACGCACCACGCACCACGCTGACCCGACACCACCCACCACCGGACAGCAACCCTCGCCATCCGGGACACTCTGCGCATTTCTGTGACGGCCCGGGGAAAGGACGACGCCATGTCGGAGGCTGCATCCGCCCGGAGCCGCCAGAGCAGTCCGGCCGCCGTCCCGCTCGGACCGCTGGAGCCGATGCTGCGCTCGTGGCTGCCGCGGCAGCGCTGGTTCGCCGGCAAGGGGCGCGCGATCACCCGGCTCCGCCTGGTCAGCGCCGTCGAGCTGCTGCCGGCCGGGGTCACTCCCGCCCTGCTGCACCTGCTCGCCGGCGTGGACTGCGCCGACGGGGCCACGGACTGCTACCAGCTGCTGCTCGGGGTGCGCCCCGCGCCGCTGCCGCCCGCGCTCGCCCCCGCCCTGATCGGGAACGCCGAGCAGGGCCCGTACGCCGGCCACGCCGTGTACGAGGGACTGGGCGATCCGCGGCTCGCCACGCTGCTGCTGGAGCGGCTGCGCACCCCGGGCAGCCACGGTCCGCTCCGCTTCGACCGGGACCCGGACGCCCTCATCCCCGCCGAGGCCGCTCCCCGGCCGGTGTCCGGCGAGCAGACCAACTCCTCGCTCATCTACGGGGATTCACACATCCTGAAGGTGTTCCGCCGGGTCGGCCCCGGCGTCAACCCGGACCTGGAACTGCCCAGGGCGCTGGCCGCCGCCGGCTGCACCCGCGTCCCGGCACCCGTGGCCTGGTACGAGGCCGACCTGCCCGCCGGCCCGCGCGGCGGCCGGGGCCGCCCCGAGCCGCTGACCCTGGGGGTGCTCCAGCCGTACCTGCGCGGCTCCGACGACGGCTGGCAGCTGGCGCTGCGCCGGCTCGGCGCGGGAGCCGACTTCACCTCCGAAGCGCACGCCCTGGGCCGGGCCACCGCCGAGGTGCACAGTGCGCTGGCCACCGCCCTGCCCACCCTGGCCCTCGGCCCGGGGCAGACGGCCCGGCTCGCCGCCGGGATGACGGCCAGGCTGGCGGCCGCGGCCCGCGAGGTACCGGCGCTGCGGCCCTACGAGACCGGGCTGCGCGGGGCGTTCGACGCCCTGGCCGCCTCCTCCCGCGGCAGCGGGGTGCCCGCCCAGCGGATCCACGGCGACCTGCACCTGGGCCAGACCCTGCGCACCGCCGACGGCAGCTGGGCCCTGATCGACTTCGAGGGCGAGCCGGCCCGGCCGCTGGCCGACCGCCGCCGCCCCGAACCCGCCGTGCGCGACATCGCCGGGATACTGCGGTCGTTCGACTACGCGGCCCGCTCGCACCGGCCCTTCGCCCCCGCCTGGGCGGACGCCTGCCGGGCCGCCTTCTGCGAGGGCTACGCCCGCACCACCGGCCGCGACCCGCGCGAGGACCCCGTCCTGCTGCGCGCGTACGAAACCGACAAGGCGGTGTACGAGGCGCGCTACGAGTCCCGGCACCGCCCCGACTGGCTGCACGTCCCCATGGCGGCCATCCGCCGCCTGGCCGAACGCGAGCGGCCGGCCCGCCGCATGCCGCCGCCCCCGCCGCAGCCCGGCTCCACCCCCACCCCCCACCCCCACCCGAAGCCCCCGAGGAGGCCGCTCGCGTGAGCGCCGCACGACAGCCGTCACCGACCGTCCGCACCGCAGCCCCGCCCGTCGCCGCGGGTAGAGCGCCGACCGCGGCCGAGCCCGCCCCCGAAGCCGGGCCCGCCCCCGAAGCCGGGCCCGCCCGCAAGTCCCGCACGCCACGGGCCCGCCGGGCCGCCGCCGCCCCGCCGCACGGGGTGCGGCCGGGGCCCGCACTCGGTGCGGAAGAGCGGGCCCGGCTGCTCGAAGGCCGCCACCACGACCCCCACGCCGTGCTCGGCGCGCACGCCCTGCGGGGCGGGGTGGCCGTCCGCGTGCTGCGCCCGTACGCGAAGACGGTCACCCTCGTCGCCAAGGGGCTGCGGGCCGAGCTGCACGACGAGGGCGACGGCCTGTTCTCCGGGCTGCTGCCGCTGGCCGAAGTGCCGGACTACCGGTTGCTGGTGGCGTACGAGGACGACGAGATCGAGGTGCACGACCCGTACCGGTTCCTGCCCGCGCTCGGCGAGCTCGACCTGCACCTGATCGGCGAGGGCCGGCACGAGGAGCTGTGGACGGCGCTCGGCGCCCGGCCGATGGTCCACCAGGGCGTCACCGGCACCCGGTTCACGGTGTGGGCGCCCAACGCGCAGGGCGTACGGGTCGCGGGGGACTTCTCCTACTGGAACCCGGTCGCCCACCCGATGCGCTCGCTCGGCGCGTCCGGGGTGTGGGAACTGTTCCTGCCGGGCGTGGGCGAGGGCGCGCTCTACAAGTACGACATCGCCCGGCCCGACGGCAGCCACACCCTGCGCGCCGACCCGATGGCCCGGCGGACGGAGTCCCCGCCCGCCACCGCCTCGATCGTGACCGGGTCCCGGTACGAGTGGGGCGACGGCCGCTGGATGGCCGCGCGCGGCGCCCGCCCGGTCCACCAGGCCCCGTTCTCGGTGTACGAGGTGCACCTGCCGTCCTGGCGGCCCGGGCTCTCGTACCGGCAGCTGGCGGAGCAGCTCCCGCCGTACGTCAAGGAGTTGGGCTTCACGCACGTGGAGCTGATGCCGATCGCCGAGCATCCCTTCGGCGGCTCCTGGGGCTACCAGGTCACCGGGTACTACGCGCCCACCGCGCGGATGGGCACCCCGGACGAGTTCCGGATGCTCGTGGACGCGCTGCACCGGGCGGGGATCGGGGTGATCCTCGACTGGGTGCCGGCGCACTTCCCGCGCGACGACTGGGCGCTCGCCGAGTTCGACGGGCGGCCGCTGTACGAGCACCAGGACCCGCGCCGGGCGTCGCACCCGGACTGGGGGACGCTGGAGTTCGACTACGGGCGCAAGGAGGTCCGCAACTTCCTCGTCGCCAACGCCGTCTACTGGTGCCAGGAGTTCCACATCGACGGGCTGCGGGTCGACGCGGTGGCCTCGATGCTCTACCTGGACTACTCGCGCGGCGAGGGCCAGTGGGCGCCGAACGAGCACGGCGGGCGGGAGAACCTGGACGCGGTGGCGATGCTCCAGGAGATGAACGCGACCGTGTACCGGCGCTGTCCGGGCGTGGTGACGATCGCGGAGGAGTCCACGGCCTGGAACGGGGTCACCCGGCCCACGGACGCGGGCGGGCTCGGCTTCGGGCTGAAGTGGAACATGGGCTGGATGCACGACACCCTGCGGTACGTCCAGAAGGAGCCGGTGCACCGCAAGTACCACCACCACGACATGACCTTCGGGATGGTGTACGCGTACAGCGAGAACTACGTGCTGCCGATCTCGCACGACGAGGTGGTGCACGGCAAGCACGCGCTGGTGTCGAAGATGCCCGGCGACTGGTGGCAGCAGCGGGCCGGTCAGCGGGCCTACCTGGGCTTCATGTGGGCCCACCCGGGCAAGCAGCTGCTGTTCATGGGGCAGGAGTTCGCGCAGGGGGCGGAGTGGTCGGAGGCCCACGGCCCGGACTGGTGGCTGCTGGACCCGTCGTATCCGGCGGCCGCCGACCACCAGGGCGTGCGCACCCTGGTCCGGGACCTGAACCGGGCCTACGCGGCGGCGCCCGCCCTGTGGGAGCGGGACAGCGTGCCCGAGGGCTTCGCCTGGGTGGAGGCGGACGCGGCGGACGACAACGTCTTCGCCTTCCTCCGGTACGCACACGACGGCTCGCAGCTGCTGTGCGTGTCGAACTTCTCGCCGGTGGTGCGGCACGGCTACCGGATCGGCGTACCGGAGGAGGTTCCCGTGTGGCGGGAGGTCCTCAACACGGACCTGGAAGTCTACGGTGGCAGCGGGATCCGCCACCTTGCGCCGCTGCGGCCGCAGCGCGAGCCGGCGCAGGGCCGCCCGGCGAGCCTGCGCCTGACCCTCCCGCCCCTGGCCACGGTCTGGTTCAGGCCGTAGCCGGCGCCGCGAGCGCCGCCTGCTCCATCACCCCTTCGAGCTCCTGGAGCAGGCGGCGCTTGGGCCGTGCCCCGATGAACTGCGCGACGGGCTCGCCCGCGCGGAAGACGAACAGGGTCGGCAGGGACAGCACCCCGTAACGGGCGACGGCCTCCGGGTTGGTGTCGGCGTCGATCCACACGGTCTTGAGCCGGCCGGCCGTCTCGGCGGCGACGGCGGACAGCACGGGGGCGAGCTGCCTGCAGGGGCCGCACCAGTCCGCGGTGAACTCCACGAGGACGGGTAGACCCCGCTCGGCGAGCACCTCCTTCTCGAAGTCGGCATCGGTCACTTCCGTGACTCCGGCGATGTGCACCATGGTCCTCTCCCCTTTCAACCGGTCATCTCACAGCGCGGGACGGCGGCACCGCCGGCCCCTTCGGCGGCCGCCCGCTCGGCCTCGGCGAGCTGCCGCCCGACCTGTTCCCGTACCTCGGCCAGCCGGCCGATCAGCGCGTCGAGCTCGGCGAGCTTGCGCCGGTACACGGCCAGGGACGCCGGACAAGAGTCCCCGGCGGGGTGGCCGGCGCGCAGGCACTCGACGAACGGGCGGGTCTCCTCCAGGTCGAAGCCGAAGTCCTGGAGTGTGCGGATCTGGCGGAGCAGCCGCAGGTCGTCCTCGTCGTAGGTGCGGTAGCCGTTGGGAGACCGCCGGGAGGGCAGCAGCCCGCGAGACTCGTAGTACCGCAGGGTCCGGGTGCTGGTTCCGGCCCGCTCCGCCAGTTCGCCGATGCGCATGGCCCGAACGTAAGCCTTGACGCGGACGTCAAGGCAAGGGTGGGGGACGGGGCGGGGGCGGGGCCCTCGCCACCCCCGTATACGAGGGCCCCGTTATGGATCACGTACGGGGGCGACGGCCGGTTCAGGGCGGGCGAGGGGAATCGGTGAAGATCGAGTGGAGGGGTGTCGCACGGGCCGGGCGGAACCGTACGCTGATCACGGCACCAGGAGCGCGTCCGATTACCGGACGGTCGCCGGAAATCCGGACCAATACCCCGAACTCCATCGGACATTCCTACGAGTTGTGGGCTTGTTTGAACAGTCTGTAGTCGCCACGCCCCCGTCGCTCCTACGGTGTGCCCTGTGCAATCCAGCCCACCCTTCAATGCCCCCGCCGCGCGACGCCTCCGCGCGGCCCTGGGCATGGCGCCCGGCCACGTCGCCTACGGTCTGCGCGCGCAGTACGGACTGATCGTCGAACCCGAGACCGTGATGGCCTGGGAGCGCGGCGAGAGGACACCGACCGCCGCCGAGTTGACCGCCCTCGCCGGCGTGCTGTGGTGCGCGCCCGGCGAGCTGCTCGCCGAACCGGTCACCCTGCGGGAGCACCGGCTGGCCCGGGGCATGCCCGCGGACGAGCTGGCCCGCCGGATCGGCCTGGACACGGGCTCGTACCAGAAGATGGAGGACTCCGGGCGCTGGAAGGGCAACGAACGCCAGTCCGTGGCCCTGGCGCAGGTCCTCGGCCTGACCCTGGCCCAGTTCGTGGCGGCCTCCGGCAAGCAGGAGGAGCTGGCGGAGTTGCTGCGCAGTGCGGTGACCACGCGCTGGCAGGCGTACGTGAAGCCGCTGGCCAAACTCCTGCCGGTGCCCCGGCAGCGCCTGGAGCCGGTGGTCGAGCGGCTGCACGCGGACTACCAGGCCACCATGGTCGCCACCCTCGGCTGGGGCGGGGCCGCGGGCGGCGCAGGCGCGGGAGACGCGGGCCGCGAGTTCCTCGCGACCATCGTCGACCGCTTCTGGTCCTACGCCTCCGCCCCGGGGCAGCCGTCCGCCGGCTAGCGCAGCGGGGCGTACACCACGGCAGCGGTGGGCGTGCCGGCGAGGTCCCGCTTCAGCCGCTCGGCCGTCCCCTGGTCCCCGACGAGGACGGTCGGCGGGGCCGGGCAGGAGGCGATGGCCGTCTTCAGACGGCCCAGGGAGGTCTGGTACTCCTTCTCGTCGACCGGCTTCGGGCCGCCGATCTTGACGTGGAAGACCTCGTACAGCCCCACCATGGCGCCGACGCGGTGGGTGAGCGCCTGGGCGAGGAAGGTGGACTTCAGGTTCAGGTACGAGTCGTTGCTGTACAGGGCGATCACCGGCGAGTCGACGCCCTCCAGGTCGCGCCCGGTCAGGGCGGCCGCGGGCGGGCCCATGTCGCTCTTGCCCTCGCCCCGGGCCCACTTGAGCATGGAGGTGTCGTACCAGGCGGAAGGGTGGCCCCAGCCCGACGGAACCCCCCACTGGACGCTGCCGAACAAGGCGAGCGCGGCGGCGCCCGCGAGGCCGGAGCGCAGCAGCAGGCCTGCCCGCCGGCGCAGCTTCGACGGCGAGGTCTCCGGGGCGGGCGGCAGCATCGTCCCGATGAGGCCCACGGAGATCAGGGCGACGACGAGGGCTGCCGCGGTCAGCTTCTCGAAGTAGTACGCGTACTGGCCGATCGTGAGCTTCTGCCACAGCCCGAAGCCGCCGACGACCGCGGTCGTGCCGAGGACGAGGGACAGGACCAGCCGTCCGGTGCCCGTGCGACGGTTGACCGGGAGCGATGCGGCCAGCAGGGCGAGCAGCCCGCACCCGATGAACACGGGCCGGTCGGGGATGACCATCGGGCCGGCGAGGTTGGACGTCTTGGCCACGTCCAGCTTGGTGAGCACGGAGGCCACGCTGGGCAGGCCGGCGACCAGCGTGCCGCCGGCCAGGACGCCGAGGAGCAGGCGGCGGCGCGGGGCGAACCGCTGTCGGTGGACGATCAGGACGGCGAGGAGGGCGAGGCCGACGAGCGCGCCGTAGAGGTTGTAGACGAAGGTCACGGCGATCAGCCCGGCCACGGCCGACAGCGCGAACTCGGCCCGCCCCATCGCGGGCCGCACCAGCAGGGCCAGGGCGACGGCGAGGAACAGCAGTCCGATGATCTCGGAATCGAAGCCCCGCTCCACCAACTGGGACATGGAGCCGGACACCACCACGGCCGCCACGGTCGCGCAGACCGCGGCGGCGCGCCAGCCGCGCAGGCGGGGGCCGCCGATCCAGCGCGCGGCCCACACCAGAGCGCCGCAGAACAGCGCATGGGCGGCGATGACGTAGAGGAGGTAACGGTGCGTCGCGTCGAGGGCGGAGCCGCCACCGGCGGAGGAGGTCACCAGGCCGTCCAGCCAGGCGAGCAGGAAGTGGGAGCCCTGCGGGTAGACCGCCTCGGCCGGGGTCATCATGTACGTCCTGGCAGCCTCCTGGTGGAGGAAGGCGTAGCCCCCGACGTGGCGGATCCCGTCGAAGTACGAGAAGTGGCCGAGCCGGTCCTCGGCGGTGACGAAGTAGGCCAGGCGCTCGACGGACGACTTGCCGGCCACCGGGTGGTGCATGTAGTGCCACACCACCGCGACGGTGCCGGCGACCAGCGCGTCCGAGCCGCGCAGGCGCAGCGGGAGGCTCGGCCGGCGGCGGGCCAGCCAGCCGGCGACCGTCACCAGGGTCAGCAGGACTCCCCCGCCGGGCACGGGGGCCAGCCCCCACGGCCAGAGCGAGAAGACCAGGCCGAGGCCCATCACGGCCCCGCAGAGGATGAGGGCCGCGGCCACGAGGCGGTCGAGGAGCACCCCGCCCACCCGGATCAGGCTGGCGGTCGCGACCAGGAGGACGGGGACCAGGACGAGGTCCGCCCCGAGCGCGTGGAGGAGCAGCGGCAGCGCCCAGGACGCGGCGACGGCGGCAACCAGCACGGTCCACCGACGTCCGGGTGCGGGCGGGATCCCGCCCTCGTGCGGTGCGCCTGCCCCGGCTTCGCGGGGTCTCGGAACGGTAGTGGTCGCCACGGAGCCGGGCACCTTTCCCTTGAGCAATGGCCATCGGATGACGGGGTCCGGACATCACGGACCGACCCGTCCCACCGACTCGGCAACCACCCAACCCCCGGAGCGGATCATAACTCTCGGTGTGCACGGCGCGACGCCGCCCCCGCGGGCGGTGCCTGCGGGGGCGGCGTGCGGGGCGGGGCGACGGAGGGAACGGCAGGGGGCGGGAAGGCCGGCAGGGGGAAGGCCAGCAGCGGGAACCCCGGCAGGGGGGAGCCAGTAGCGGGAAGGCCGGCGGGGAACGGTCAGAAGACCGATTCGGCCTCGTACATGCGGTCCGCCGGGACCCGCTTCAGCTCGGTGACGGCCGAGGCGAGCGGGGCCAGCACGATGTCGGTGCCGCGCAGGGCCGTCATGTTGCCGAAGTCGCCGCGGTGCACGGCCTCCACCGCGTGCCAGCCGAAGCGGGTGGCGAGGACCCGGTCGTACGCGGTGGGGACGCCGCCGCGCTGGACGTGGCCGAGGATGACCGGGCGGGCCTCCTTGCCCAGGCGGTGCTCCAGCTCGATGGCGAGCCGGTTGCCGATGCCGGCGAAGCGCTCGTGTCCGTACTGGTCGATCGCGCCCCGCTCGTACGGCATGGAGCCCTCGGCGGGGTGCGCGCCCTCGGCGACGCAGATCACGGCGAACTTCTTGCCGCGGGCGAAGCGTTCCTCCACCATCTTCACCAGGTCGTCCACCTCGAACGGGCGCTCCGGCAGGCAGATCCCGTGCGCGCCGCCGGCCATGCCGGACTCCAGGGCGATCCAGCCGGCGTGCCGGCCCATCACCTCGACGACCATCACGCGCTGGTGCGACTCGGCGGTGGTCTTGAGGCGGTCTATGGCCTCGGTGGCCACGGTGACGGCGGTGTCGAAGCCGAAGGTGCGGTCGGTGGCGGAAATGTCGTTGTCGATCGTCTTGGGCACCCCGACGACCGGCATCCCGGCGTCCGCCAGCATCCGGGCGGCGGTCAGCGTGCCCTCGCCGCCGATCGGGATGAGCGCGTCGAGGCCGTATCGCTCCGCCAGCTCGTTGGCGTTCTCGGCGGCCTCGTGGAGACGGGCGCGCTCCATGCGGGCCGAGCCGAGGATGGTGCCGCCGCGGGCGAGGATGCCGCTGACCGCGTTGATGTCGAGGGGGCGGTAGTGGCCGTCCAGGAGCCCCTTGAAGCCGTCCTCGAAGCCGATGACCTCGTCGCCGTGCCCGACCAGCGCACGGTGCACGACCGACCGGATGACGGCGTTCAGGCCGGGGCAGTCGCCTCCTGCGGTGAGAACTCCGATACGCATCGTCCTGTGTCTCCTGCTCCTGGTCACATCGTGAGGCTTGTCCGATTGTTCCACGGGCCCGGTCGGCCCCGCGCCCCGTGACGCTCTCCCGTCAGGCCGTTCGGCCCTCCCGCACGGGCCGTTCGCCCGGGGGGCGCCCTAGCCATCGACGGAGGTATTGTCAAGAGGTCAAGGCCACCCTATCGGGGAAATTTTCGCACCAGGGACGGAGATCACGCGTGACGCGCAGCGTGTATGTGACCGGTATCGACCGGGGTGACGGCCGCCAGGTCGTCGAGCTGGGGATCATGGAGCTGCTGACCCGCCAGACGGCGCGGGTCGGTGTCTACCGGCCGCTGCTGCACGATGCGCCGGACCGGCTCTTCGAGCTGCTGCGGGCCCGCTACCGGATCGAGCAGGACGCCTCGACGGCGTACGGCATGGAGTACCGCGAGGCGTCCGCGATCCTGGCGGAGAAGGGGACCGACGAGCTCGTCTCCCGGCTCGTCGACCGCTACCACGAGGCGGCCCGCGACTACGACGTCATGCTCGTCCTCGGCACGGACTACGCCGAGACGAACCTCCCCGACGAGCTGGCCCTCAACGCCCGCCTCGCCAACGAGCTCGGCGCGGTGGTCGTTCCCGTCGTGGGCGGCACCAAGCGGGCTGCGGAGGAGGTGCGCGCCGAGGCCCGCAACGCCCACCGCGCGTACGAGAGCCTCGGCTGTCACGTCGTCGCGATGGTCGTCAACCGGGTGGCCGCCGAGGACCGGGACTCCATAGCCGAGCGGCTGGCCGCCCGCCTGCCGGTGCCCTGCTACGTCCTGCCGGACGACAAGTCCCTGGCCGCCCCGACCGTCGCCCAGATCACCCGGGCGCTCGGCGGTGAGGTGCTCCTCGGCGACGACGCGGGACTCGCCCGCGACGCCGTCGACTTCGTCTTCGGCGGCGCCATGCTGCCCAACTTCCTGAACGCGCTGACCCCCGGTTGCCTGGTCGTCACCCCCGGGGACCGCGCCGACCTGGTCGTCGGCGCGCTCGCCGCGCACGCCTCCGGCACCCCGCCGATCGCCGGCGTGCTACTGACCCTGAACGAGCGCCCGGGGGACGACATCCTCGCGCTGGCCTCGAAGCTGGCGCCGGGCACGCCCGTGGTGTCGGTGGCCGGCAACAGCTTCCCGACCGCCGCCGAGCTGTTCTCGCTGCAGAGCCGCCTGAACTCCGCGACCCCGCGCAAGCTGGAGACCGCGCTCGGCCTGTTCGAACGCCATGTGGACACCGCCGAGCTGCGCGGGCTGCTGGCGCTGGCCCGCTCCGAGCGGGTCACCCCGATGATGTTCGAGCACGAGCTCCTGGAGCGGGCCCGCGCCGACCGCCGCCGCGTGGTGCTCCCCGAGGGCACCGAGGAGCGCGTGCTGCGCGCGGCGGACGTGGTCCTGCGCCGCGGGGTCTGCGACCTGACCCTGCTGGGCGACGAGCAGGCGATCCTGAAGAAGGCCGCCGACCTGGGCGTCGACGTCTCGGGCGCGCAGCTCATCGACCCGGCGACCTCCCCGCTGCGGGAGCGGTTCGCCGAGTACTACGCGGCGGTCCGCGCCCACAAGGGCATGACGGTCGAGCTGGCGGGCGACGTGGTGACCGACGTCAACTACTTCGGCACCCTGATGGTGCAGGAGGGCCTGGCCGACGGCATGGTCTCCGGGTCGGTGCACTCCACCGCGGCCACCATCCGCCCCGCCTTCGAGATCATCAAGACGAAGCCCGACGCCTCGATCGTCTCCTCCGTCTTCTTCATGTGCCTGGCCGACCAGGTGCTCGTGTACGGCGACTGCGCCGTCAACCCGGACCCGAACGCAGAGCAGCTCGCCGACATCGCCGTCCAGTCGGCGGCGACCGCGGCCGCCTTCGGGGTGGAGCCGCGGATCGCGATGCTCTCGTACTCCACGGGCAGCTCGGGCAGCGGCGCGGACGTCGACAAGGTGCGCAAGGCCACCGGGATCATCCGCGAGCAGCGCCCCGAGCTGGCCGTCGAGGGCCCGATCCAGTACGACGCCGCCGTCGAGCCCTCGGTCGCGGCGACGAAGCTGCCCGGGTCCGAGGTGGCCGGCCGCGCGACGGTGCTGGTCTTCCCCGACCTGAACACGGGCAACAACACGTACAAGGCCGTGCAGCGGTCGGCGGGCGCCATCGCGGTCGGCCCGGTCCTCCAGGGGCTGCGCAAGCCGGTCAACGACCTGTCGCGCGGCGCACTGGTGCAGGACATCGTCACCACCGTGGCCATCACCGCGATCCAGGCGCAGGGCGCGCCGCTCACCGCCTGACCTCCCCTCGAACCCTCATCCAAGGAAAGACCTCCATCGTGACCACCGCATCGCGCGTCCTCGTCCTCAACTCCGGCTCCTCGTCGGTGAAGTACCAGCTGCTCGACATGGCGGACTCCTCCCGCCTGGCCGTCGGCCTGGTCGAGCGCATCGGCGAGCAGACCTCCCGGCTCGTCCACGAGCCGCTGGCCGGCCCGGGCGCCTCGGGCGGCAAGCGGGAGCGGGTGGGCGCGATCGCCGACCACGAGGCGGCCCTCGCGGCGGTCGCGGCGGAGCTCGCCGCAGACGGGATGGGCCTGGACTCCCCCGAACTGGCCGCCGTCGGGCACCGGGTGGTGCACGGCGGGACCCGGTTCACCGCCCCGACGGTCATCGACGACGAGGTGCTGGCGGAGATCCGCAGCCTGATCCCGCTGGCGCCGCTGCACAACCCGGCGAACGTGACCGGCATCGAGGTGGCGCGGGCGCTGCGCGGGGACCTCCCGCAGGTGGCGGTCTTCGACACGGCCTTCCACGCGACGATGCCGGAGCACGTCGCCCGGTACGCGATCGACGCCGCGACGGCGGAGAAGTACGCGATCCGGCGGTACGGCTTCCACGGCACCTCGCACGCGTACGTCTCCCGGGCCACGGCCGCGCTGCTGGGCCGGCCGGTGGAGGACGTGAACGTGATCGTGCTGCACCTGGGCAACGGGGCCTCCGCGTCAGCGGTCCGGGGCGGCGTGTGCGTGGAGACCTCGATGGGCCTGACACCGCTGGAGGGCCTGGTCATGGGCACCCGTTCGGGCGACCTGGACCCTGCGGTGGTCTTCCACCTGGCGCGGGTGGGCGGCCTCTCGGTGGACGAGATCGATTCGCTCCTGAACAAGAAGAGCGGTCTGCTGGGCCTGTGCGGCGACAACGACATGCGCGAGGTGCTGCGGCGTGCGGGCGAGGGCGACGAGTCGGCGCGGCTCGCCTTCGCGGCGTACGTGCACCGGCTGAAGAAGTACATCGGCGCCTACTCGGCGGTGCTCGGCCGGGTGGACGCGGTGGCGTTCACGGCCGGCGTGGGCGAGAACGCCCACCAGGTCCGCGAGGCGGCGGTCGAGGGCCTGGCGGAGCTGGGGCTCGTACTGGACCCGGCGGCCAATGCCGTGCGCTCGGACGGGCCGCGGCTCGTCTCCCCGGACCACGCACGGGTGGCCGTGGCGGTGGTTCCGACGGACGAGGAGCTGGAAATCGCCACTCAGGCGTACGCGCTGGTTACTGAGTAGTCACTTGGACTTTCCACCAGACGGAATATTCCGCTGCGAAACAAACCGATAGGATCCGCTCCATGCGCCGTTCCAAAATCGTCTGCACGCTGGGCCCCGCCGTCGACTCGTATGAGCAGCTGAAAGCGCTCATCGAGGCAGGTATGAACGTGGCCCGATTCAACTTCAGCCACGGTTCCCAGGCAGAACACCAGGAGCGGTACGACCGCGTCCGGCAGGTCTCCGCGGACACCGGGCGCGCGGTCGGCGTCCTCGCCGACCTCCAGGGTCCGAAGATCCGTCTGGAGACGTTCGCCGAGGGCCCCGTCGAGCTGGTGCGCGGTGACGAGTTCACCATCACCACCGAGGACGTCCCGGGCGACAAGTCCATCTGCGGCACCACGTACAAGGGCCTGCCGGGCGACGTGGCCAAGGGGGACCAGGTCCTGATCAACGACGGCAACGTCGAGCTGCGGGTGACCGAGGTCGAGGGCCCGCGGGTCAGGACCATCGTCATCGAGGGCGGGGTGATCTCGGACCACAAGGGCATCAACCTGCCGGGTGCCGCCGTGAACGTCCCGGCCCTGTCGGAGAAGGACGTCGACGACCTCCGCTTCGCCCTGCGGATGGGCTGCGACATGGTCGCCCTGTCCTTCGTCCGCGACGCCAACGACGTCAAGGACGTCCACCGGGTCATGGACGAGGAGGGCCGCCGGGTCCCCGTCATCGCCAAGGTCGAGAAGCCGCAGGCCGTCGAGAACATGGAGGCCGTGGTCGCCGCCTTCGACGCGGTCATGGTGGCCCGCGGCGACCTGGCCGTCGAGTACCCGCTCGAAAAGGTGCCGATGGTCCAGAAGCGGCTCATCGAGATGTGCCGCCGCAACGCCAAGCCGGTGATCGTCGCGACCCAGATGATGGAGTCGATGATCACCAACTCCCGCCCGACCCGAGCGGAGGCCTCCGACGTCGCCAACGCGATCCTCGACGGGGCCGACGCGGTCATGCTGTCGGCCGAGTCCTCGGTCGGCGCGTACCCGATCGAGGCCGTGAAGACGATGTCGAAGATCGTCGCGGCGGCCGAGGAGGAGCTCCTGTCCAAGGGCCTCCAGCCGCTGGTCCCGGGCAAGAAGCCGCGCACCCAGGGCGGCTCGGTCGCCCGTGCGGCCTGTGAGATCGCGGACTTCCTGGACGGCAAGGCCCTGGTCGCCTTCACCCAGTCCGGCGACACCGCCCGCCGGCTCTCGCGCTACCGCGCCGCACAGCCGATCGTGGCCTTCACGACCGACGTCAACACCCGCAACCAGCTCACCCTGAGCTGGGGCGTGGAGTCCCACGTCGTCCCGCACGTGGACAACACCGACGCGATGGTCGACCTGGTGGACTCCGAGATGGTCAAGCTCGGCCGCTACAACGCCGGCGACACGATGATCATCACGGCCGGCTCCCCGCCCGGCGTACCCGGCACCACCAACATGGTCCGCGTCCACCACCTGGGCGGCCCCGACCTGGCCTGACGCCTGACCGGCCCGGCCGCACGGACACCGGGGGCGGCACCCCACATCCCTTCCGGGAACGGGGTGCCGCCCTCGGCGTTTCCCACTCCCGCGACGACTGGCCAGTAGTTTCGACCGAAACCCCACTACCCCCGGTAACTGATCAGGCGGCAGCCGCTGCTGCTGCCGGGACCTCGCAGCGGCAGAAGCCCCGAGGCGGCGACCACGGCCCGCACCGCCGCGAACGCAGCGCCGGGGCGGCGGATCGTGCCCGTGCGGATGCCGACAACGCGACGACCTCCGCGCACAACACGCGAGCCGCTTCCACCCGCGCGGAGGGCGCTGCAGAACGGGCCCGGGCGTCTTCGGACAAGGCCTGGTCGGCATACCAGACCAGCGCGTCCGCCGCCGCGACCGCGCACGCCGCGGCGGCCGACGCCATCGACGCCGCCTCGGTGAACGCCACCAAGGCCGAGGCCGAAGCAAAGAAGGCGCAGGCAGCCTCGCTCCAGGCGACCAAGAACTCGGCCGCAGCCCGGACGGAGGCAATCAAGACGGCCGCGTGGTCGGCCATTACTGCCGGCCACGCCGACGCCACCTCCCAAGCGGCCCCGGCCGCGCGCGACTCGGCGGCCCAGGCCGTACAGCCCGCCAACGGCGCCATCGCGATGGGCACCCCCTACCGCGAGACCGCTGCGGCAGCCGCCTTCGCCGTCCTGGTCGGCCAGTCCGCCAAGGCCGATGAAGCCACCAAGGCTGCCGCCGCCAAGGCGCTCGCCGACAAGGCCTCTGGCGACGCCAAGCTCGCCGCCCAAGCGGCCGCAGCCGCCGCGGCCGACACCGCTGCCGCTCTGAAGTCCTTGGCCGCCGCCCGCAGCTCGGCGGCGAAGCCCGCGCTGGCCGCCGAGGCCACCAAGCAGGGGGACGACAAGACGAAGGAGAAGCGCTCGTCGACGCTCCCAAGCCGGACACCGGCGCGGACCTGTCGCAGGACGAAGAGGCCCTGCTGCTGGCGAACTGCGGTCAGCCGTGTGTTACGAGTTCCGCGCGGCCAAGGAGCTCGCGGCCAAGGACGTGCTCGACTGGGTGATTGAGATCGGCGGGCAGATCCTGCTCGACGAACTCGGCTACACGGACGCCAAGAAGTGCTTCACGCGGCGTGACGTTGAGAGCTGCCTGTGGACCCTGGTCAACGTCGTGATGGTCGGCGTTGCCGTGGCGGAGATCCCCGCCGTCACCAAGGTGATCTACAAGGTCGGCAAGGGCGTCCACACTTTCCTGGAAGGCCTCGACCGGGCTAGGAGAACACCCTGGACCGGACGCGCAAGCTCCTGGAGACCCTCAAGAAGGGCCAGCCCGCGGTCGATTGCCTCGTCTCTGCGGTGGGGGGGTGCACCGCAGAAGGTCGCCCCCAGGAACGCGGTTTCCGCGGCCACCCCGAAGATCTGCGTGCGGTCCGCCATTGGGACAAGCGGATTCTTCTACAAGGTGATGATGAAATCTGCCAAGAACGAGCAGGTGGCCCTAGACTTCAAGGCTCTTGAGGCCAGGCTCGCCGCAGGCAACAAGCAGGCAGGGATCGGCGCCTCCGGCCTCAGTGGAGGAATCGAGTACACGCGTTCCAGGAACGGCGGGAGAATGTTCTTCCGTCGGGTTGGCGATGCCCACGAGATCGTCGCCATGTGCGATAAGAAGCATGAGCCGGCCGTCATCAAGGAGCTCCAGGAGATCTATGCCTGACGATCCCTTCCACGTCGTGCAGACGGACCGGTTCTCGGTCACCTACATCCTCGGGCTCGACGACGATCCCGACACCGTCGAGAACACCGATGCGATCGTCACCGCTCCCGACGGAACGCGTTGGAGTGCCACGTTTCTGACCCATAGCGAAATCGCCAAGGTCATGGATCGCTGGTCGGCCACCGGCGAATGCGCCGACGGCTCGTACTTTCAGGTGCAGGATCTCGTGATCGTCCGCGAGCCCGGTGTGGATGCCATGACCAGAGCGCTGGTGGACATCTTCGACGAGTACGGAATGAACACCGAAGTCCTGCCCAAACTGCCGGACTGAGCCCGCGCGCCCGGCTGAGGCCCACTCCCTTCCGGATGCTGTTGGTCAACCAACAGCGCCCATGCCGGAGCGGGCCTCACGGGTACGTCGCCGGACTATCCCTCCGGCGGGCCCATGTAGTTCTTCAGGCCCGGGACGGTGAGGGTGCCGCCGAATTGGCCGGCCTGGACGACCTTGACGTTCGTGAAGAACGCGAAGGGGACGTTCAGGGGCGGCGGGCTGTTCGGGGAGAACTCGATCGGGATGATCCCGAACAGGTTGCCCTTGAGGTTCTCCGTGTACATCGTCACCTCGCCGCCGCGGATCTTGGACGTGGAGCCCGGGCGGGACTTCAGATGGGCGATGCTCCCGCCCTTGCCGACGGTCTGGTAGAGGTCCTTGATGTCCAGCGAGTCCGCGGTGAACTTCAGGACCTTCTTGGTCTTCCCGCTCGCGGTCTTCACCTCGACGATGCCCTTGTAGTCCAGGCCGTAGAGGGTCAGCAGCGAACTGTCCAGGTACCAGGGCTCGTCCGGCAGGAGCGGGATTCCCGGCTCCAGTTGGGCGTCGGCCAGGGCCTTGGCGTCGTAGGTCGGGCATGGGAAGGGTTGCTTCCCGTCCGCGTCCTTGCCCTTGTCGGCGTCGTCCTTCTCGGACTTGTCCTTGTCCTTGCCCGTCTCGTCCTTGGGCTTGGTCGCCGTGTCCTTGACGTCCTGGGGCAGCTCGCGGACGGTGACGCCGGCCTTCTTCGCGGCTTCGCGGATCGCGTCGGCCGAGGGGTCCGGGGCCGGGGCGGACGGGGCCGGGGGCGCGGGCGTCGTCGGGGTGGCCGACGGCTGCGCGGGCTGGAGCGGCTTGCCGAGCGAGTCGAAGAAGTCCTTGACCTTGTCGCCGACGCCCAGCGGGTCCAGCGGGTTCGGGGTCTTCGAGGCGGACGGCGTGGGGGCGGCCGGGGTGGTGGGGGCCGCCGTCGTGGACCGGGTGGCGTCTGCCTGCTTGCTCGCGGACGGCTTCGGCGCCGGCGGGGTGACACCGGGCTTGGGCGCAGCGGAGGCTGACGGTGAGGCGCTCGCGCTAGGCGAGGGTGAGTCCGACGCCGAGGGGCTGGGGGAGGCCGACTCCGCGGGCTCGTCGGACCGTGTCACGCACGGGCCGGGCGCGAAGGGGATCTCCTTGTCGTCGGCCAGGGCCAACCTGGGCGCCATGCCCATGCCGACCAGGACCGCGGTCGGCATGGCCGCCAGCGCCATCGTCTTGCCGACCGGAATCTGGATCTTGTTCAGCAGCGACTTCCGGGGGGCGGCGTGCCGCGGCCCCTTTCTTTCACGGGACTCCGCGCTCGGGGCCACGCCCGGCTGCGTCTCATCACCCCGCACTGTTCCTCCCGCCATCGGCGTGGGCAGTCGTCTCGCTCGCGTATGCCGTTTCCGTCCCGCGGGGGGCCGGGATGCCCTGGGGGCCGCCCGCCATCGCCTCCGCCTTGCCCGTGTCACCGGCCGGGGCCGCGTCGGTCTCGTCCACCGGGGTGCCGGGCGCCCACGCCAGCGCGAGGGCGCCGCCGATCATGGCCGGGACGAAGCCCAACCCGAAGCCGCCGAGGTTGGACACCGGCAGCGACACCAGCGCCAGCAGGATCGACGCGACACCGGCAAAGACCCGGATCGCCTGCTGGAACCAGAGAGCGAGGCCCAACGTGATCAGCAGGACACCGATGATCAGCGCGCCCGCGCCGCCCGTCGTCGCCATCGCGAGGCTGAGGTTGCCGAGCCGGAAGTCCGCGTACGGGAAGTACGCGATCGGGAAGCCACTGACGAGGGTGAACAGCCCGGCCCAGAAGGGACGGCGGCCGGTCCACGCGTGAACGTGGTAGTACACGACGGTGAGCCAGGCGTCGTCTTCCGCGCGAACATAAACCGGGGCCTTGGTGTTCATGGACAACAGCTCCCTGGAAACGGTGGTACGGAGAAATCTGTGGAACCCGGGCGGGCGGGTGACGAGCCGTCTGCCTGCCGCCCGCGCCGCCCGGTCGCTCACCGGAAACGGATTACTTGACTTCCGAGTCCTGGTAGCACGGCTGATCGCCGCCCATGAGGCGCAGCTTCAGGTCGGGCAGCTTGAACGTGCCCGCCGTCGTCGCCCACGCCTTCTGGCGCACGTTCGTCAGCACCGCGCGGTCGGCGCGCTGTGAGAACGCGTACTTGTTGGAGACCGTGCCGGCCTGCGGCTTGGTCTTGTGGCTCTCGTCGCCCACCGCGACACCGATGTCGAGGTTCTCGAACTCGGCGTCGGTGTCCAGCTCGGCGACATCCAGGTAGATGTTGGTGGCGACGGCCGGCGTGCCCTTGTGGCCCGTCCGCAGCTGCAGCGTGATGTTACCCAGCGGCGTCGGGGTCACCAGAGACTGGCACATATTGGTGATCTCGGCGCGACTGAACCCGGAGATCGTGACCGGGTGGTGCGCCTCGTTGCCCTTGAGATCGTGGCCCTTGGCGATGCCGCCGTACTGGATGAGGTCCCTGCCGTCAAGCTTGTCGGCCCGGACCTTGAAGTCCTGACCCGAGACGCTGAACGACGCCGCGAGGGCGCCCTGTGCCAGACCCACACCGACCGCGGCGGTGGCCGCGATGCTCGGCACCATGACGAGCGCGAAGCGCTTCCATCTGGTTCCGCCACGAACCTGAGAACTCATGTTGTTCCTCCTTCTCGGACGTACATCTCCGGTCCGGGCAGGGCCCGTCCTGGGATGGGAGAAGTGCTACGTCCTCGGGAAGGAGCGCAGGCGGCCGTGCCGCGGCCGGGCCGCGTCCGATACACCGGCGTTCACCCCCGAGCGACAACCACTGGGCCACGCGTTCGCGCGACCAGGAGGACAGGCTCCGCCGGTGCGGCGAAGACCCCCCTGTCCTGCGGCCGGTGCCACTGTCACCGGCCGGCCCGGTGGGGACCCTTCACCACGGCTCCGGCTGGCGGCACTGCGGGAAGGACCGAGCGTCGCCGATCGTGGTCCATTCGGCGCCGGGGCACAAGGGGGTTCGTTACTGGCGGGTAACGGCCTGATAACCGGGGGCCGACCCGCAGCCATCGGGAAGCAACACAGGGTGCCACCCAAGGCCACGACAGAACGGGAGGAAGAGGAATACACCGGACAGTTCACGGGGTTCCATTTACTGCGAGTAACAGCGGCCGCAATTACCAAGTTTTGGTAAAACGCGGCCGCTGTTTATCTCCGTGTCAACAAATCACCGGCCGGTCCGCGACTGCTCCGCGGCCCGGCCGACCGTGCCCGCGAGCCGCCTAGAACAGCGCCCGCGAGAGCGCCGTACGCGCCGCCGTGACCCGGGGGTCGTCCGCCCCGATGACCTCGAACAGCTCCAGCAGCCGTACCCGTACGGCGTTCCGGTCGTCCCCGGCGGTCACCCGCACGGCGTCGACCAGGCGCCCGAAGGCGTCCTGCACGTGGCCGCCGGCCATGTCCAGGTCCGCGGCGTCGATCTGGGCCTGCGGGTCCTTCGGGTTCTCAGCCGCCCTGGCGCGCACCGCCTGCGGGTTCATGTCCTTGACCCGGGCGAGCAGCTCGGCCTGCGCCAGGCCCAGCTTGGCCTCCGTGTTGGCCGGGTCCTCCGAAAGCACGTTCGCGTACGCCTGCACCGCGCCGGCCAGATCGCCCGCGTCGAGCGCGGCCACGGCCGCCTCCAGCAGCGCGTCGTGCGGTCCGGCCGGGGCCTCGGCGGTGACCGCGCCGCCGCCCTCGGCGGCCGGGTCCACCGGGATGCCGATGATCCCGAAGCGCTCCTCGGCGACCTGCACCAGCTGGGCGAGGGTCGCGCGGATCTCCTGCTCGGGAGCGACGCCCTGGAACAGCGGCAGTACCTGGCCCGCGACCACCGCGAACACGGCGGGGATGCCCTGGATGCCGAACTGCTGCATCAGCATCTGGTTGGCGTCAACGTCGATCTTGGCCATGACGAGGCGGCCGTTCGCCTCGACGACGAGCCGCTCCAGCAGGGGGCTGAGCTGCTTGCAGGGCTGGCACCACTCGGCCCAGAAGTCCAGGATGACCGGGACCTCGGAGGAGAGCTGGAGGACGTCGCGCTCGAATCCGGCCTCGTCGACGTCGATCACCAGCGCCGACGGGGGCACCGCGCCGCCGGCCGCGGGCGCACCGCCCTGGGCGGCCTGCCGGGCCGCCTCGGCCCGCGACTGCTCGGCCTTCGCCTTGGCCTCGGCGGCCGCCTTCACCGCGGCGAGGTCGACGACGCCGCTCATGGACATGTTTCTGGGCTGCATGCGTACATCCTCCCCCCTGTGCGCGCACCGACGAAAAAGATCGGCCGAATTGCCCTGCCGGCCGCAGCCGGTCCGGCCCGCGGTCGAACGGTCCGGTGATGCTGTCGTGCCCTGGAACTGCCGTGTGGTGGTGCTGTGGTGGCGCCGGGTCCCCACCTGGCGCCGGTAGCTCTTCGCGTGGTTGCCGCTCTTACGCTACGAGCCGTAGCGTAACTCCCCACGGGTCTCCGTGGACCCCGCGAGCGCACTCGTACCCCGTGATCTGAAGCACACACCCTGGGGCCCGGCGGTTCCGCTACCGGCGGGTATGGTTCTGCGCCATGCGCAACCCCAGCTCCCCCGGCGGCCGCATCGGCCGCCCCAGAAGCGCCGCCGCGGACGCAGCGATCCTCGCCGCGACGCGGGACGCACTGGTCGAGCTGGGCTGGTCGAAGCTGACGATGGGCGACGTCTCGACCCGGGCCGGAGTTGCGAAGACCACCCTGTACCGCCGCTGGGCGGGCAAGAACGAGCTGGTCGTGGATGCGGTCGCGGAGCTCTTCGACTCCCTCGAACTCCCCGACCGGGGCTCCCTCGAAGCCGACATCGAGGACGTCGTCCTGCAGTTCGCGGAGCTGTTGCGGCGCCCCGAGGCCCGTACGGCCCTGATGGCGGTCGTCGCCGAGTCCACGCGGGACGAAGCCCTGCGCGACCGGATCCGGTCCGCGATCGTGGACCGGCAGAAACGTCTCGTCGTACAGGGCCGCGAACGGGCCCAGGCCCGGGGGGAACTCCCGCGCGAGGAGGACGCCGCCCTCGCCGGGCGCACCACGGACCTGATCTTCGACGTGATCGCGGGCACGGTGGTCCACCGCGCGCTGGTCAGCTCGGAACCGGTGGACGAGGTGTGGGTGGCCGCCTTCACGGCCCTGCTGATGCACGGCTTGCGGGGCGCCGCCGGAGCCGCGTGATCCGCCTGGTCCGCACGGTTCACGTGGTACGCCCGGTGCACGTGGTACGCCCGGTGCACGTGGTACGCCCGGTGCACGTGGTACGCCCGGTGCACGTGGTACGCCCGGTGCATGCGGTGCGCCCGGTCCCCGGTTACGGGGAAAGCCGGTCGCGGCTGCCTCAGGGCAGCGGCACCGCGACCGGCCTTCGTCCTGCCTCCGGCGGCCCCCGGGGGAAGTCGGGCAGCGCCGGGGTGTGCGGGGGCTAGAAGCCCGCGGGCTCCGTGTAGGTGCCCCACTCGTCCCGCAGCGCGTTGCAGATCTCGCCGAGCGTGGCCTCGGCGCGCACCGCGTCCAGCATGGACGGGATCATGTTCGACCCGTCGCGGGCGGCGTCGAGCATGGCCTTCAGCGAGGCCCGCACCTTCGCGTCGTCGCGGCGCTCCTTGCGTGCGGCGAGCACGCGCACCTGCTCCCGCTCGACCTCGTGGCTGACGCGGAGGATCTCCAGGTCGCCGGTGACCGAGCCGTGGTGGACGTTGACGCCGACCACGCGCTTGTCACCCTTCTCCAGCGCGCGCTGGTAGACGAAGGCCGACTCGGCGATCTCGCCGGTGAACCAGCCGTCCTCGATGCCGCGGAGGATGCCCGAGGTGATCGGCCCGATCGGGTGCTTGCCGTCCGGGTGGGCGCGCAGGCCGCGCTCCTTGATCTGGTCGAAGATCTTCTCGGCGTCGGCCTCGATGCGGTCGGTGAGCTGCTCGACGTACCAGGAGCCGCCCAGCGGGTCGGCCACGTTGGCCACGCCGGTCTCCTCCATCAGCACCTGCTGGGTGCGCAGGGCGATCTCGGCCGCCTGCTCGCTCGGCAGGGCGAGGGTCTCGTCGAGGGCGTTGGTGTGCAGCGAGTTCGTGCCGCCCAGGACGGCCGCGAGGGCCTCCACGGCGGTGCGCACCACGTTGTTGTACGGCTGCTGCGCCGTCAGGGAGACGCCGGCGGTCTGCGTGTGGAAGCGCAGCCACATCGACTTCTCGTTCTTCGCTCCGTACACCTCCTTCATCCAGCGCGCCCAGATCCGGCGGGCGGCGCGGAACTTGGCGATCTCCTCGAAGAAGTCGAGGTGGGCGTCGAAGAAGAAGGACAGGCCGGGCGCGAACGTGTCGACGTCCATGCCGCGGGAGAGGCCGAGCTCCACGTAGCCGAAGCCGTCGGCCAGCGTGTACGCGAGCTCCTGCGCGGCCGTCGCCCCGGCCTCGCGGATGTGGTAGCCGGAGACGGACAGCGGCTTGTAGGCGGGGATGCCCTTGGCGCAGTACTCCATGAGGTCGCCGATGAGGCGCAGGTGCGGCTCGGGTTCGAAGAGCCACTCCTTCTGGGCGATGTACTCCTTGAAGATGTCCGTCTGGAGCGTGCCGTTGAGGACGGCGGGGTCCACGCCCTGCCGCTCGGCCGCCACCAGGTACATGCAGAAGGCGGGCACGGCCGGGCCCGAGATCGTCATCGAGGTGGTGACGTCGCCGAGCGGGATGTCCTTGAAGAGGACCTCCATGTCGGCGGCGGAGTCGATGGCGACGCCGCAGTGCCCGACCTCGCCGAGCGAGCGGGCGTCGTCGGAGTCGCGGCCCATGAGGGTCGGCATGTCGAAGGCCACGGAGAGCCCGCCGCCGCCGGCGGCCAGGATCATCTTGTAGCGCTCGTTGGTCTGCTCGGCGTTGCCGAAGCCGGCGAACTGTCGGATGGTCCAGGTGCGACCGCGGTAGCCGGTGGCGTGCAGGCCGCGGGTGTACGGGTACTCACCCGGCCAGCCGATGCGCTCGAAGCCCTCGTAGGCGTCGCCGGGCCGAGGCCCGTAGACCGGATCGACGGCATCGCCGGAGAGCGTGGTGAAGTCGGCCTCGCGCTTGCGGGCCTTGTCGTAACGGGCCTGCCAGCGGCGGCGGCCCTCCTCGATGGCGTCAGCGTCCATGCTTCGAATTTACTAGGACGTCCTAGTAAATGTCGATGGGAAACCCCGGGGAGCTTTCTCCCCGGGGTTCGGCAGCTACGCGTCGGCCGTGGCCAGGTCGTCCGTGATCAGCGGCTCGATGTCGGCGCGGACCTTGCGTTCGACGAAGAACGCGGCGCCCGGGATGGTCCCGGACAGCATCACCCACAGCATCCGCCCGAAGGACCAGCGCGCCTTGGAGCTCAGGTCGAAGGCGAAGACCAGGTAGACCATGAAGAGCACGCCGTGGGCCTGGGACACGGCGAAGGTCAGGCCGGCGCCGGTGTCGAAGCCGTACTTGGCCACCATGCAGCCGCAGAGGATCAACAGCATGACGGCGGTCACGTAGGCCATGACGCGGTAGCGGGTCAGCACGCTTCGTTTCATGGCTACGAGCGTAACGGGGGCTCCCGGGCCCGCCGACGCCGGGCGCACGAAGCCGCAGGCGGCCGACGGACGGTGTGAGCAGAACCACGGCGGTCCGCCGCCGCGGGGCCTACCGCTCCTCGAAGTCCCCCGCGGACACCCGTAGCGGCCGCAGCATCGCGAAGATCTCGGCGCATTCCTCGGCGTCGTAGGTGTGCAGCCCGAAGTCGATCGCCATCAGGTCCTTCGTGGCCGCCTCGACGACCTCGCGGCCCTTGTCCGTGATGCTCGCCAGGGTGCCGCGGCCGTCATTGGGGTTGGGGCGCTTGGCCACCAGCCCGGACTTCACCAGCCGGTCCACCGTGTTCGTCACGGACGTCGGGTGGACCATCAGCCGCTCGCCGATCTTCGACATCGGCAGCTCGCCCGCCTTCGAGAAGGTGAGCAGCACGAGCGCCTCGTACCGGGCGAAGGTCAGGCCGTACGGCTTGACCACGGCGTCGACCTCGCCGAGCAGGATCTGGTGCGCCCGCATGATCGAGGTGATGGCTGCCATCGAGGGCGCCGGCCCCCACCGCCGCTGCCACAGTTCGTCGGCGCGGGCGATGGGGTCGAAGGAGAGGCTGAGCGGCTTGGACACGTATATGACCCTACCGGGCGGTCATTTGGCGGTGTGCCCCGTCTCACTCCTCGGTCCGCTCCCCCGGGTGGCGGAGCGCAGCTCGGCGAGCAGGAGCAGGACGACGGCCGTCCCGAGGACGGCGGCCCCGACGACGACCAGATGGACCGGAACGAATTCGGCGGCGAGGCCGGCCAGCGCCATGCCCACCCCCTGGAAGGCCATCAGGCCGGTGCCGAGCAGGGTCATGGCCCGGCCGCGCAGCTCCTCGGGGACGGCGTCGACGTACCACTGGTCGAGGCCGAGGGTGTGGGCCTGGGCCAGCCCGACGGCCAGCAGTGCGGCGAGGACCACGGGCACGCCGGGCCGGACCGCGTACACGAGCAGGGGCAGCAGGCCGACGGCGGCGAGCGGGGCCACCATCCGGGAGCGGGCGGCCGGGCCGAGCGCCGAGCCGGCCCACAGTTCACCCGCGATGGTGCCGACGGGCAGGGCGCACATCATCACCCCGAGCGCGGCGGTGCCCGCGCCGATGGCGTCGGCGTACGGGGCGAGCAGCGCCTCGGGGGCGATCACGAAGACCGGTGGCAACCAGAACAGCAGGGTCAGCGCCCGCAGCCGGCGCTCGCCCAGCACGGCCCGGATCCCTGCGAGCGTCGCGGCAGCCCCAACGGAGGTCCCCGCGGAGGTCCCGGCGGCTGCCCGGGCGGGCCGGGCCCTGGTGCCGTAGCGCAGCAGCAGGGCGGAGCAGAGGAAGCCGGCGGCGGTCAGCGCGATGGCGGTGCGCGGCGCGAGGACGGTGAGCAGCAGCCCGCCGAGGCCGAAGCCGACGAGCTGGGCGCTCTGGGCCACCATCCGCATCAGCGAACGGCCGAGGACGAAGGCGTCGCCGGGACCCAGGATGTCGCCGAGGGAAGCGTTGCGGGTGCCCTGGAACAGCGGCGCGACGAAGGCCATGGCGGCGCGCAGCACGAGCAGCGCGCCGACGGGCGTACCGGGCAGCACCATGGCGGCGGCACACCCGGCGCAGAGCAGGTCGCAGGCGGTGAGGACGCTGCGGGCGGGACGGTGGTCGGCCAGGGGCGCCAGCAGGATGCCGCCGAGGCCGTACGGCAGGAAGCCGAGGGCGAAGGCGAGCGCGCTCATCAGCGGCGAACCGGTGGCGCGGAAGACGAGGACGGTCAGGGAGATCTCGGCGACGACGATGCCGAGCACGGACAGCAGGTGGGCGACGAAGACGTACCGGAACTCCCGGACCCGGAAAACGGGGCGGTAGCCGCCGCGGGCTGCCCGGTGGGCGGTGGTGGTGGCCATGCCGACACCCTGCGGGGCTACGGTGGGCCGCGGCAGTGATTCGCCCCTGCCCGAATCACTCACGGGGAACCGGAGGATCGCGCAGGATCACGAGGGATCACGATCACGAGGGCGGACCTCGGGGCCACGAGGGGAGCGGGGGAACGAGGAGGGGGACCGGACCATGGCTTTCCACTTCCGCTTCGGGCCGGCCGACCTGCTGCGCTGCCGGTTCTCGATCTCGCCGCGCTGGGAGACCCAGGAGGCGGTGCGCACCCTGATGCGCCCGCACCGGCACGCCTACCACCTGCCCTGGCTGCGGCAGATCCGGGCCGCCGCCGAGGGGCTGGACCTGCGGCCCCTGTGGCTGCTGATGCCGGGGGCCGGCCACAACCCGGACTTCCTCAGCCCGCCGCCCGTCGGGCCGTCCGTCACCTTCGAGGAGGAGCTGGCGCGGGTCCGGGCGGCCGGCTCCGCGGATCCGCACGCCGTACGGGAGGACCTGCGGCGGGCCCTGGTGTGCAGCCCGGGCGCGGCGGAGAGCGAGGCCGGCCGGCGGATGCTCGCGGACCCGGCGCGGGCCGTGCGGGAACTGTCCGACCTGCTGGAACAGGCCTGGGCGACGCTGATCGCACCGCACTGGCCGCGGCTGCGGGCGCTGCTGGAGGCCGACATCCTGTTCCACTCGCGGCGGCTCGCGGCCGGCGGCCTGGAGGCGTTGTTCGACGGGCTCCACCCGGACCTGGCCTGGTCCGGCGACACGCTGACCATCCGGAAGCCGGGCCACCACGACCGCAGCCTGGACGGGCAGGGGCTGCTGCTCATGCCGAGCGCGTTCGTCTGGCCGGAGGTCGTCGGCGGCTACGACCCGCCCTGGCAGCCGACGCTGGTCTACCCGGCCCGCGGCATCGGCGCCCTGTGGACGGCCCCGGCCGGCCCGGCCCCGCAGGTTCTGGCCCGGCTGCTCGGCCGGGGCCGCGCGGAGGTGCTGTGTGCACTGGCCGAACCGGCGTCCACCACCGCCCTGGCCCGGCGTCTCGGGCTGGCGCCCGCCACGGTTTCCGCGCACCTGAAGGCACTGCACGGAGCGGGCCTGCTCCTCGCGTCCCGCCACGGCCACCACATCCTCTACGAGCGCACCCCCCTGGGCATCGCCCTGGCAACGGGCGCACCCCCACCGCCGTGACGCGGCGGCCCCGCCGCGGTCCCGCCGCAGGGTGCGCAGGTGCCGGCCGGGGTCCGCCCCCTCCGGCGCGGCCGGGGCATCCCGGTCAGCGGACCGCGGCCAGGCCGTCCTCGTACGCCTCGTTGCGCCCTTCGGCCGACACCGTGCCCGCGGATTCGCGGGCACCGCGCCGACCGGGAGACCGCCCGCCGCCGGCGCCTCGCAGGCGAGCGGGAGAGCCCGCTGCACACCACGCCGTACCGCATTCCGTTCCGCCGCATCCCACGCCGCCCCCATCGGGACGCCCGGGGCCGCACACCCGTCGAACTCGCAACGTCTGGTACCCCGTTCGAAGATGAGGCTCCGACGGAGCGTTAGGACAGGTGGCGTTCGACTGCGGCGGCCTTCGACGTCAGGCCGTGGTCACCCCGGGCCGGTGTCCGCCTTCAGGGCGCACGTCCCCTACTGGACGGGGCGCCCCCGCTCCCACAGTTCTTCAGCATGGTCCCTGAACCGGTCGAACATCCCGCCGTCGCCTTGGCGTCGGAGGTGGAGCACCGGGGAGTCGTGCCCGACGACCCGGGCCAGGTGGGGCGTGACAAGCGCGTGCTGATCGAACCGGAAGACGCTGAGTCCGACGTGGTTCACGGCGTCGGAAGCGGCGCTGAACCGGGCTTCCAGTCCTTCGAGGGGTCCAAGTCGGGTCAGATGCTCCAGCGTGATCCGGATGCGCGTGGAAACCGTGAGGGCAGCCGCTTCGACCTCTTCCCGTTGGCGAGTGATCTCGCCTCAACCGTCCGCGGCACGGGAGGATACGTCCCCGGGGGAGGACGAACATCGCACCGTCCGGCAGGCGACGCGGAGGATGCGACATGGCGACGGCAGCACGACAGGAAGCCACCCGGCCGGAGGGCCCGGAGCCGCCCGGCCATGAGTGCCGGGTGTGCCGCGCGCTGGCCGCTGACCTGGAGGTGGCCGAAGCGGTCGGCAACCTGGAGGCGGCCGGACTGTTGTGTACCGAGCTGCGCAACCACTCCGCGACAGGGGTGCGGGATGACCGTTCGAGCCGTTCTTCGCCACGTCCGCTACGTGATGCGCCGACACCTGTCGGCGGAGACGACCGCCACGGCGCGGTGCCTGGACCCGGATTGCGAGTGGAGTTCCGCCCCGACCGGGAACGCGGACGTGTGCACCGACATGTGCATCGAGCACACGGGGCGGACGGGGCAGATGACCTTCCTGCGGGAGTTCTCGGAGGTGGCCGTCGTGGAACGCGTCCCGTGAGCGCCCCTGCCCGGCTGACGGTCCTGGTGCTCGACGAGGGCTCGGCCGCACCGCCCTGGCCTTCCGGCCCGGTGATTCCGTACGTCCGCCGGCAGCGCAACCCGATCGACGTGGCGCGCTGCCGCCGCGAGGCCTACCGGGAGAACCGGGCGGGGCGAGGGCCGGGCCGCATGCCAGGCGCCGCCCGCGGTCGATGCCGAACGGGAGGGCCCGGGTTCCGCAGTTGCGGCCCCGCCAAGCCCAGGCACCGGCTGTCGGGCCGTCAGGCAAGGTGGCGCTCCACCGTGGCCACCTTCGACGTCAGGCCGTCCGTGACCCCGGGGCGGATGTCCGCCTTCAGGACGAGCGACACCCGGGGCGCCCGTGCCTCGACCGCGGCGACGGCCCGCCGGACGACGTCCATCACTTCGTCCCACTCACCCTCGACGGAGGTGAACATCGCGTCGGTGCGGTTCGGCAGCCCCGACTCCCGCACCACCCGCACCGCCTCGGCCACGTACTCGCCGACCTCTTCGCCGACCCCGAGCGGGGTCACCGAGAACGCGACGATCACGCGTCGGCACCCGCGCCCGCGCCGGCCGCCTCGCGGCGCGCCCGGGCCGCGACGACGCTGTCGGCCTCCTCGCGCTTGAGCAGCTTGTCGCCGTACAGGCCGCCGAACGGCACCACGGCGAGCAGGAAGAACAGCGCGGCCTTCTTGAAGGGCCACTTGGCCTTGTTCCAGACGTCCAGCAGGAACAGCGTGTAGATGACGAACAGGATTCCGTGCAGGGCACCCAGCGGGGGCATCAGGTAGTCGATGTCCGAGATCCGGCTCAGCAGCGAGCCGAAGATCAGCAGGGCGGGGAACGACAGCGCCTCCGGTACGGAAACGAGGCGCAGCCGGTGCAGGGCGGAGGCGGTCTTGATGTCCATCATCAACCTTCGGAGTGGAGGTCTGGGGCCCGTCCAGTGTCTCAGTCGCTTTGCCCGATCTTGACCCGGGGTCGGGTTCCGCTGCGCCCGCCCGCACCCGCGCCCGCACCCGTGCTGGTACCCGCGCCGGCACCCCCGTGCACGCCCGCTCCCGCGGCCCGACACCGGTATCGGACCGAGGGGCCCTGTTCGCCTCCGCCCGCTGCCGTTAACGTCATCCCGTGGCTCAGTTCCGACTCCAAGGCAGCAAGGTGCTCGCCGTCGACCTGACCGGGGACGCCGTGAAAGCGAAGAACGGCTCCATGGTTGCGTACGACGGCCAGATGGCCTTCAAGAAGATGACCGGCGGTGGCGAAGGCCTCCGCGGCATGGTGACCCGTCGCCTGACGGGTGAACAGATGACCGTGATGGAGGTGCAGGGGCACGGCACCTGCTTCTTCGCCGACCGCGCCAGCGAGATCAACCTCGTCAACCTGCACGGCGAGAAGCTGTACGTCGAGTCCAGCAACCTCCTCTGCACGGACGCGTCCCTGCGCACCGGCACCACCTTCACCGGCCTGCGCGGCGGCGCGACCGGCAACGGCCTGTTCACCACCACCGTCGAGGGCACCGGCCAGGCGGCTCTCATGTCGGACGGCCCGGCGGTGGTCCTGCGGGTCAGCGCCCAGTACCCGCTGTCCGTGGACCCGGGGGCGTACATCGCGCACACCGGCGACCTGCGCCAGTCCTTCCAGTCGGGGGTCACCTTCCGGACCCTGCTCGGCGAGGGCTCGGGCGAGGCGTTCCAGATCCGGTTCGAGGGCGAGGGCCTGGTGTACGTGCAGCCCAGCGAGCGCAACACCATCGGGGGCGACGTCTGATGCCGTTCCGCGAGATCAACTCGAAGATGGTCGAGGCCCAGGTCGTGCCGGGGCAGAAGATGTACAGCCAGCGGGGCGCGATGCTCGCGTACCGCGGCAGCGTGTCCTTCACCCCGAGCCTGACCGGCGGCCAGGGGGGCGTCATGGGCATGATCGGACGCCGGGTGGCGAACGAACAGACCCCGCTGATGGAGGTCGAGGGCAGCGGCACGGTGATGTTCGGCCACGGCGGCCACCACGTGCAGGTGATCAACCTGACCGGCGAGACCCTGTACGTCGAGGCGGACCGACTGCTCGCGTTCGACGGCACGCTCCAGCAGGGCACCATGTTCATGGGCTCGCAGGGGGGCGTCATGGGCATGGTGCGCGGTCAGGTGACGGGGCAGGGCCTGTTCACCACCACCCTCAAGGGTCACGGTTCGGTCGCCGTGATGGCCCACGGCGGGGTGATCGAGCTCCCCATCACCCCGAACCGTCCGGTCCACGTCGACCCCCAGGCGTACGTGGCCCACCACGGGGACGTCAGGAACAAGCTCTCCACCGCGCTCGGCTGGCGCGACATGGTGGGGCGCGGCTCGGGCGAGGCCTTCCAGCTGGAGCTGTCGGGTCAGGGCGCGGTGTACGTACAGGCCTCGGAGGAGAAGCTGTGAATTTTGGTCCCGTGACCGGCGGACCGGGCGGCCCGACGGTCTTCGACCCGTACACCCTGCCCTCCGACGACAACGTCAACGCGTACACCTTCTGCGTGGAGCTCAAGGGGAACCAGTGGTTCCTGCAGAAGGGCAAGATGATCGCGTACTACGGGCGCATCGAGTTCGACGGGATCGGCAACGGCCGGTTCGACCGGCTGCTGCGCACGAGCTTCCACTCCCCGCTGCACGCCGGCGACTGGGTGGTGGCCCAGGGCCAGGGCAAGATGCTGCTGGCCGACCGTGCCTTCGACGTGAACTCGTTCGACCTCGACAACGGCAACCTGACGATCCGGTCGGGGAACCTGCTGGCGTACGAGCCCTCCCTCTCCCTCAAGCAGTCCATCGTCCCGGGCTTCCTCACCCTGATCGGAACCGGCAAGTTCGTGGCTGCGTCCAACGGACCGGTGGTGTTCATGGAGCCCCCGCTGCGCGTGGACCCGCAGGCACTCGTCGGCTGGGCGGACTGCCCGTCCCCCTGTCACCATTACGACCACGGGTACATGTCGGGCGTCCTGGGCGGCCTGCGCTCCCTGACCGGCATCGGCGGCACCTCGGGCGAGGAGCACCAGTTCGAGTTCGTCGGGGCCGGAACGGTGCTGCTGCAGTCGTCGGAGGCACTGATGGCGGAGCAGTCGGTCGGGACGGTCGGCGCCGAGCCCGGGGTTCCCGGCGGCGGCAGCGGCCACGGTTCGGCCGGGCAGCTGGAGGCGCTGGGCATCCGGATGCCGGGGCAGCTGGGTGACCTCCAGCGACGCTTCGGGTTGTGATCGTCAGCTTTCCCGATTTTGTACGTCATTCAACTTCTTAGGTAGAGTTCATTCATGGAGACCATGGAGACCGAGACGGCCACCCGCTGGCTTACCGATGCCGAGCAGTGCACCTGGCGGATCCATCTGGACGTCAGCAGACTGCTGATGCACCAGCTGGAAAAGGATCTCCAGCCCTTCGGACTCACCAACAACGACTACGAGATCCTGGTGAACCTCTCGGAGTCCGCGGACCACCGGATGCGGATGAGCGATCTCGCGACGTCCACGCTCCAGTCCAAGAGCCGGCTGTCGCACCAGATCACCCGGATGGAGAACGCCGGCCTGGTCGTCCGCGTGAACTGCGAGTCCGACCGCCGGGGCCTGTACGCCGTCCTGACGGACGAGGGCATGGAGCTGATGCGGAAGGTCGCCCCGCACCACGTGGCGTCCGTCCGCCGACACTTCATCGACCTGCTGCCGCCGGAGGCCCTGGCGGCGCTGCGCGGCTCGCTGGAGCCGGTCGCGGAGCACCTGCGCACGCAGCGCGGCAAGGGCTGATCCGAACCGGGACCCCGGTGTGGTGATCATCGCGCGTAGACCACGCCTCACCAGCAACGCCCTCCGCGACCGCACCACCAGCACCACACACCACAGGAGCCGCACCTCGTGACGGGGTGCGGCTCCTGTGTGGTTCCGGCCGGGGCCGCGGTCAGGCGTTGGGGCGCTTCCCGTGGTTGGCCTTCTTCTTCTTGCGCGCTCGCTTCTTGTTGCCGCGCTTCGCCATGACGCCACTCCCTCGGTGGGCTGATACCGGGCATTCCGGGCGTCGCCAGTCTACGTTCGCCCCTTCCCGGCCCGCAGGGGCCGCGCAGCCGTCCGGGTGAGCCGCCCGGGAGCGGAGCGGGGCCGCCGCGAGCGGGCCGGGACGGCCCGAGCGGGTTCAGCCCTCCGTGAGGGTGGCCAGCAGGGCGTCCGCGGCCGCGTACGGGTCGAGCTCGCCCCGGGCCACCCGCGCCGCCAGGGCCCCCAGGTGGGCGTCCCCGTGCACGTCGGCCATCCGGGTCCGCAGCGAGGTCACGGCGATGGTCTCCACCTCGCGCGCGGCCCGGGCCGTGCGCCGCTCGGCCAGCACCCCGTGCTCGTCCATCCACGCCCGGTGCTTCTCCAGCGCCTCGACCAGCTCGTCGACGCCCTCGGCCCGCGCCGCGACCGTCTTGACGATCGGCGGCCGCCAGTCACCGGGCCCCCGCGCCTCGCCGAGGCCCAACATGTGGTTCAGCTCCCGGGCGGTCGCGTCGGCGCCGTCCCGGTCGGCCTTGTTGACCACGTACACGTCGCCGATCTCCAGGATGCCGGCCTTCGCGGCCTGGATACCGTCGCCCATCCCGGGAGCCAGCAGGACCACGGACGTGTCGGCCTGGGAGGCGATCTCCACCTCCGACTGTCCGACGCCGACCGTCTCGACCAGGATCACGTCGCAACCCGCCGCGTCCAGCACCCGGATCGCCTGCGGGGCCGCCCAGGCGAGGCCGCCCAGGTGGCCGCGGGTGGCCATCGAGCGGATGTACACGCCCGGGTCGGAGGCGTGGTCCGACATGCGCACCCGGTCGCCGAGCAGCGCGCCTCCGGAGAACGGCGAGGACGGGTCGACGGCGAGTACGCCGACCCGCTTGCCCGCCCTGCGGTACGCCGACACCAGTGCCGAGGTGGAGGTGGACTTGCCGACGCCCGGGGAGCCCGTCAGGCCCACCACGTACGCCCCGCCCGTCAGCGGGGCCAGCGCCGCCATCACCTCGCGCAGCTGCGGGGACGCCCCCTCGACCAGCGAGATCAGCCGGGCCACCGCTCTGGGCCTGCCGTCGCGCGCCTGGGCCACCAGCTGGGGGACGTCCACCGTCATGCGTGCTGCGCTCCTCGTTCTCGCCGCGGATGCGGATGGGGTGCGCCCGTACCCGGCGCGGGACGCCGGGTACGGGCAGGGGGTTACTAGGCCTTGGGGACCCGGACGATCAGGGCGTCGCCCTGGCCGCCACCGCCGCAGAGCGCGGCCGCGCCGACGCCGCCGCCGCGGCGGCCCAGCTCCAGCGCCAGGTGCAGCACCACACGGGCACCGGACATGCCGATCGGGTGGCCCAGGGCGATGGCGCCGCCGTTGACGTTCACCTTTTCCGGGGTCACGCCGAGGTCCTTCATTGACTGCACGGCGACCGCCGCGAAGGCCTCGTTGATCTCGATGAGGTCGAGGTCGGAGACCTCCAGGCCCTCCTTCTTCAGGGCGTGCAGGATCGCGTTCGAGGGCTGCGACTGCAGGGAGTTGTCCGGGCCGGCCACGTTGCCGTGGGAGCCGATCTCGGCGATCCACTCCAGGCCCAGCTCCTCGGCCTTGGCCTTGCTCATCACGACCACGGCGGCCGCACCGTCGCTGATCTGCGAAGAGGTGCCGGCGGTGATGGTGCCCTCCTTGGCGAAGGCCGGGCGCAGCTTGGCCAGGGACTCCACCGTGGTCTCCGGGCGGATGCCCTCGTCCTGGCTGAACAGCACCGGGTCGCCCTTGCGCTGCGGGATCTCGACCGGGGTGATCTCGGCCTCGAAGACGCCGTTCTTCTGGGCGGCCGCGGCGCGCTGGTGGGAGCTGGCGGCGAACTCGTCCTGCGGACCGCGCTCGATGCCGAGGCGGGCGTTGTGCTTCTCGGTGGACTCGCCCATCGCGATGTTCTCGAAGGCGTCGGTGAGACCGTCGTACGCCATCGCGTCGAGCATGCCGATCGCGCCGTACTTGAAGCCCTCGCGGGACTTCGGCAGCAGGTGCGGGGCGTTGGTCATGGACTCCTGGCCGCCCGCGACCACGATGTCGAACTCCCCGGCGCGGACGAGCTGGTCGGCCAGGGCGATCGCGTCGAGGCCGGAGAGGCAGACCTTGTTGATCGTCAGGGCGGGCACGTTCATCGGGATGCCGGCCTTGACCGCGGCCTGGCGGGCGGGGATCTGGCCCGCGCCGGCCTGCAGCACCTGGCCCATGATCACGTACTGGACCTGGTCGCCGGCGATGCCGGCCCGCTCCAGGGCGGCCTTGATGGCGAACCCGCCGAGGTCGGCACCCGAGAAGGACTTCAGCGAACCGAGCAGCCGCCCCATGGGCGTGCGGGCCCCGGCGACGATCACGGACGTGGTGTTGTTCGTTCCGGACATGGAGCACAGCCCCTTGAGGATGAGGAGTGAACGAGGGTTTACCTGAATGTACTGAGCGGTACCCGCGCCGTCATCGGGCAGTCGGTGTGATCGCTGGCACGTTGCGTGACCGCCGCCCGCGGCGGTCCACTGGTTCCATGCTGACAAGAATCGACCACATCGGGATCGCCTGCTTCGACCTGGACAAGACCGTCGAGTTCTACCGTGCCACGTACGGCTTCGAGGTGTTCCACACCGAGGTCAACGAGGAGCAGGGCGTCCGCGAGGCCATGCTCAAGATCAACGGGACCTCCGACGGCGGCGCCTCCTACCTGCAGTTGCTGGAGCCCACCCGCGAGGACTCCACGGTCGCCAAGTGGCTGGCCAAGAACGGCGAGGGCGTGCACCACATCGCCTTCGGCACGGAGGACGTCCGCGGGGACTCCGAAGCCATCCGCGGCAAGGGCGTCCGGGTGCTGTACGACGAGCCCCGCCGCGGCTCGATGGGCTCCTCGATCACCTTCCTGCACCCCAAGGACTGCCACGGGGTCCTCACCGAGCTGGTCACCTCCCACCCGGAGGCGGCCGGGCACGAGGGCTGATCGGCCCCGGAGCCGCCGGGTTCGCGTGCGGCACACCACCGCCCGTGGCGTGCCGCGCGCATCCGGCCGTCCGCGTCACCCGTGGCGGCGACGTTCGCGCCCTCCGGTCCGGAGGGCCCAGTACGCGCCGCACGTTTTTTTGATCACATGCCGAGCGGTGCGCGGGAAGCCTTCCGCCCGGATCCGCACCGTCCCCGGGCACCGGCAACGGCGTGACCTGCACGGCCGGATGCGAACCGGAACCGCTGGCCCCACCCCGGATCCATCCATGCGAACATCGCAAATCCACCCTCAAGGGGCGTCCTTGCCCGTCCGCTCCGCCCTCTCCGGCACCCGCGGAGGGTCCTCACGGGCAACCGCGCCCGGGATCAGTGGAAGCACGCACTGATGTCCCCATTCCCCGGCCGGTAGAGTGGCCGTGGCTCGGCCGGGGTTCGGTGCTTCAGACAGGGTCGGGGCCTGTGACCCCTGCCCGGGTATCTGACACCATTCCCCCGGGGGCGCCGTTCAGCGGGCGGACGGTGCTCATTTGGGAGTGAGCTTGCGACCAGGGGACGGATGGGACCGCGCTGTGCGGGGCTACGAAAGCCAGGAGAGCCTTCAGGCTGAAGCCGATCATCTCTCGCTCTTCGAAGCGGAGATGGAGCGGCTCAAGAAGGAGCGCGGAAAAGCCGTCCAGCACGCCGAGGACCTCGGCTACCAGGTCGAGGTCCTGCGCGCGAAGCTGCACGAGGTGCGGCGCGCCCTCGCGTCCCGGCCCGCGTACGACGGCGCGGACATGGGATACCAGGCGGAGCAGCTGCTGCGCAACGCCCAGATCCAGGCGGACCAGATGCGTTCGGACGCCGAGCGCGAACTGCGCGAGGCCCGGGCGCAGACCCAGCGCATCCTGCAGGAGCACGCCGAGCACCAGGCCCGGCTGCAGGCCGAGCTGCACGCCGAGGCCGTCAACCGCCGTCAGCGCCTGGACCAGGAGCTCAACGAGCGCCGCCAGACCGTCGAGGCGCACGTCAACGAGAACGTCGCCTGGGCCGAACAGCTGCGCGCCCGTACGGAGTCCCAGGCCCGCCGACTCATGGACGAGTCCCGTGCCGAGGCCGAGCAGTCCCTGAACGCCGCCCGGGCCGAGGCCGCCCGCGTCGCCGAGGAGACCCGCCGCCGCCTGGCCGCCGACGCCGAGGCCGCCCGCGCCGAGGCCGAGGCGACGCTGCTGCGCGCCCGCAAGGAGGCGGAGCGGCTACTGACCGCCGCCTCGACGCAGGCCCAGGAGGCCACCGAGCACGCGGAACGGCTGCGTTCGGCGACCACCGCCGAGGCCGAGCAGACCCGGCAGCAGACCCTGGACCTCGGCCGCGTCGCCGAGCAGCGGGTCCAGGAGGCCGACGGAGCCCTGCGCGAGGCGCGGGCCGAGGCGGAGCGGCTCCTCGCCGAGGCCAAGGAGAGCGCCGCCCGGCAGCTCGCCTCGGCGGAGTCCGTCAACGAGCAGCGCACCCGCACCGCCAAGGAGCAGGTGGCCCGGCTGGTCGGCGAGGCCACCAAGGAGGCCGAGACCCTCAAGGCCGAGGCCGAGCAGGTGCTCGCCGACGCCCGCGCCGACGTGGAGCGGCAGCGCGCCGAGGCCGCGGAGCAGGCCCGCGCCGCGGCGGCCGAGGACACGGCCGCCCAGTTGGCGAAGGCCGCCCGTACGGCCGAGGAGATGCTGACCAAGGCGTCCGAGAACGCGCAGGCCACCACCCGGGCCGCGTCCGAGGAGGCCGAGCGGATCCGCCGGGAGGCCGAGGCGGAGGCGGAGCGGCTGCGCGCCCAGGCCGCGGCCACGGCCGCGGAGCTCAAGGGCGCTGCGAAGGACGACACCGAGGAGTACCGCGCCCGCACCGTCGAACTCCAGGAGGAGGCGCGGCGGCTGCGCGGCGAGGCGGAACAGCTGCGCGCCGAGGCGGTGGCCGAGGGCGAGCGGATCCGCGGCGAGGCCCGCCGCGAGGCGGTCCAGCAGATCGAGGAGGCGGCCAAGACCGCCGAGGAGCTGCTCGGCAAGGCCAAGGCGGACGCGGACGAGCTGCGCGCCGGGGCGACCGCGGAGAGCGAGCGGGTGCGCGCGGAGGCCGTCGAGCGGGCCACCACCCTGCGCCGGCAGGCCGAGGAGACCCTGGAGCGGACCCGCGCCGAGGCCGAGCGGCTGCGCGCCGAGGCCGAGGAGCAGGCCGAGGCGGTGCGCGCCGAGGCGGACGCCGCGGCCCGCGCCCGGCGCGAGGAGACCGAGCAGGCCCTGGCCGGCAAGCGCGCCGAGGCCGAGGAGGAGCTCACCCGTCTGCACGCGGAGGCCGAGAACCGGCTGGCCACGGCCGAGCAGACGCTGCGTGACGCCCGCGGCGCGGCCGAGGCCATCCGCCGCGAGGCCGGGGAGGAGACCGACCGGCTGCGCACCGAGGCGGCGGAGCGCATCCGCAGCCTGCGGGAGCAGTCGGAGGCGGAGGCCGACCGGTTGCGCACCGAGGCCGCGGACGATGCCGGCCGGGCACGGGCCGAGGCCGAGCAGGTGGCCGTACGGCTGCGCACGGAGGCGGAGACCGAGGCCGAGCGGGTCCGCACGGAGGCCAAGGAGACCGCGGACCGGCTGCGCGCCGAGGCGAAGGCCGCCGCCGAGCGGGTCGCCGAGGAGGCGGCCGAGGCGCTGGCCGCCGCGCAGGAGGAGTCCTCCCGGCGTCGCCGGGAGGCCGAGGAGACGCTGGCGTCGGCGCGGACCGACGCGGACAGCGAGCGGGCCCAGGCCCGCGAGCAGAGCGAAGAGCTGCTGGCCGCGGCCCGCAAGCGCACGGAGGAGGCGCAGGCCGAGGCGGCCCGCCTGACCGAGGAGGCGGAGCGGCGCGCGGCGGAGCTGGTGTCGGCGGCGGAGGCCACCGCCCAGCAGGTACGGGACTCCGTGGCCGGGCTGCACGAGCAGGCCGAGGAGGAGGTCGCCGGGCTGCGCAGCGCCGCCGAACACGCGGCGGAACGCACCCGGACGGAGGCCGAGGAGGAGGCCGCCCGCGTCCGCGCCGACGCGTACGAGGAGCGCGAGCGGGCGACCGAGGACGCCGACCGGATCCGCACCGAGGCCCGTACCGAGACCGATGCGGCGAAGGCGCTGGCCGAGCGTACGGTCGCGGAAGCGATCGCCGAAGCGGAGCAGCTGCGCACCGACACCGCCGACTACGCCCAGCGGGTGCGTACGGAGGCCACGGACGCGCTGGCCGCGGCGGAGCGCGACGCCGCCCGTACCCGGGCCGATGCCCGCGACGACGCGAACCGGATCCGCGGCGAGGCCGGGGAGGCGTTGGAGGCGTCGCGCGCCGAGGGTGCGCGGATCGTCGCCGACGCGACGGCGGAGGCCGAGCGGATCACCGAGGAGACGCGCGCGGCCAACGAGGCCACCGTGGCCGGGGCGGCCGCGGAGGCGGAGCGCCTCACGACCGAGGCCGAGGAGGTGGCCGAGGCCACCCGTATCGAGGCCGCGGGCGTCCTGGACGAGGCCCGGTCGGAGGCCAACCGGCTGCGTACCGAGGCCGCGGAGCAGGCGGACCGGCTCGTCACCGAGGCCGCGTCCGAGGCGGAGCGCCTCACCGAGGAGACGCGCGCGGCGAACGAGAAGACGCGCACCGAAGCGGAGGCGAAGGCCGACAAGCTCACCCGGCAGGCGGCCGACACGATGGCCGCGGCCGAGCGGGACGCGGCCCGCGTCCTGGTCGACGCGCGCAACGAGGGCGACCGCCTGGTCGACGAGGTGCGCGCGGCCAACGAGCTGACGGTCGGCGAGGCGGCCGAGGAGGCCGAGCGGCTGCGCACGGAGGCGGCGCAGGTCCTGGAGGACGCCCGCGCGGAGGGCGGCCGGATCGTCGGTGACGCCACCGCAGAGGCGGACCGGGTCACGGCCGCGGCGGCCGAGACGCTGGAGAGCGCCGAGCGGGAGTCGCAGCAGACCCTCGACGAGGCGCGCGCCGAGGCGGGCCGGCTCCGGTCCGAGGCGGCCGAGCAGGCGGACCGGCTCATCACGGAGGCGGCGGCCGAGGCGGACAAGCTCACGGCGCAGACCCGCCGGGACAACGAGCGCACGGTCGGCGAGGCCGCGGCCGAGGCCGAGCAACTGCGCGCTGAGGCCACGGAGGCGCTGTCCTCGGCGCAGGAGCACGCGGCACGCACCCGCTCGGAGGCCGACCGGGTCGAGGCGGAAGCGCTCGCGGAGGCGGAGCGCACCCTGACCGCGGCGCGCGAGGAGGCCGAGCAGCTGCTGGACGAGGCGCGCGAGGAGGCCGGCAAGCGGCGTACCGAGGCCGCGGAGCAGGTGGACCGGCTCATCTCGGAGGCGGCGGCCGAGGCGGACAAGCTCGCCGCGGACGCGCTGGCGCAGGCCGTGGCAGCGACGACGGCCGCGGAGGAGCAGGCCGACCAGATGGTCGACGCCGCCCGCAAGGAGGCGAAGCGGATCGCCGCGGAGGCCACGGTCGAGGGCAACTCCCTGGTGGAGAAGGCCCGCACGGACGCGGACGAACTGCTGGTCGGCGCGCGTTCGGACGCCGCCGCCATAAGGGAACGGGCGGAGGAGCTGCGCTCCCGGGTCGAGAGCGAGATCGAGGAGCTGCACGAGCGGGCCCGCCGGGAGACGGCCGAGCAGATGAAGTCGGCCGGCGAGCGCGTGGACAAGCTGGTGCGCGCGGCGACCGAGCAGAGCGCCGAGGCCGAGGCCAAGGCCAAGGCGCTGGTGTCGGACGCCAGCAGCGAGGCGAGCAAGGTGCGCATCGCGGCGGTCCGCAAGGCGGAGACGCTGCTGAAGGAGGCGGAGCAGAAGAAGGCCGAGCTCTCCAGGCTGGCGGAGGCCGCCTTGGCGGAGGCGAAGGAGGAGGCCGAGCGGATCGTCGAGGAGGGCCGGCGCGAGCTGGAGGTCCTGGTGCGCAGGCGGGAGGACATCCAGGCGGAGATTTCCCGTGTCCAGGACGTTCTTGAGGCGTTGGAATCTTTCGAGGCGCCCACGGGCGGAAAGCCGTCGATCGGCAGCCAGGGTTCGGGCGGCATGAAGGCCGGTGCCGGTGCGGGGTCCACTCGTTCGGGTGGCAAGTCGTCGGAGTAGCCCACGGGCGGACGCATTGTGTGCACCTGATGGAGGTTCAGGCGAACGAGTGACAAGCATTCTGCCGCCTTGCCACTCAAAAGGGGTGTCATTCTCCAGATCAAACGCCGATTGACTCGATGACACGCCGGTTGGGCGCCTAGGATTCCCCTAACACCTCTCACGTAGCACCTCATCGGTCTCATCGACAGGAACCCCATGAGCGACACTTCCTCCCCCTTCGGCTTCGAGCTCGTGCGGCGTGGTTACGACCGCGGTCAGGTGGACGACCGCATCGCCAAGCTGGTCTCCGACCGCGACAGCGCCCTTGGACGTATCAGTGCCCTGGAAAAGCGGATCGAGGAGCTGCACCTAGAGACGCAGAACGCCCAGGCCCAGGTGAGCGAGGCGGAGCCCTCGTACGCGGGCCTCGGGGCCCGGGTCGAGAAGATCCTGCGGCTGGCGGAGGAGGAGGCCAAGGACCTGCGCGAGGAGGCCCGTCGCGCGGCCGAGCAGCACCGTGAGCTGGCCGAGTCGGCGGCCCAGCAGGTGCGCAACGACGCCGAGTCGTTCGCGGCCGACCGCAAGGCGAAGGCGGAGGACGAGGGCGTCCGCATCGTCGAGAAGGCCAAGGGCGACGCCGCGACCCTGCGCGCCGAGGCCCAGAAGGACGCCGCCTCCAAGCGCGAGGAGGCCGACGCCCTGTTCGAGGAGACCCGCGCCAAGGCCGCCCAGGCCGCCGCCGACTTCGAGACGAACCTGGCCAAGCGCCGCGAGCAGTCCGAGCGCGACCTGGCCTCGCGCCAGGCCAAGGCGGAGAAGCGCCTCGCGGAGATCGAGCACCGTGCGGAGCAGCTGCGCCTGGAGGCCGAGAAGCTGCGTACGGACGCCGAGCGGCGGGCCCGCCAGACGGTGGAGACCGCGCAGCGCCAGGCCGAGGACATCGTGGCCGACGCCAACGCCAAGGCGGACCGGATCCGCAGCGAGTCGGAGCGCGAACTGGCGGCGCTCACCAACCGCCGCGACTCGATCAACGCCCAGCTGACCAACGTCCGTGAGATGCTGGCGACGCTGACCGGTGCGGCCGTGGCCGCCGCCGGCTCCCCGATGGACGACGAGCCGGTCCGCGGCGTTCCGGCACAGCAGAGCCGCTGACGCCGCCTCCACCGGTTCGCCCCGGCGTCACGGTGCGCGTCCTACCACGCCGCTTCTCCGTACGGGCGATTGACACACCGTCTACTCGCCGGTAGCGAAACGTCATGCAAGAGGGCCCCTTGTCACCCTTTCGAGGTGGCGTGGGGCCCTCTGGCGTTCTAGCGTGAGCCGCATGATCGAGCTTGAGGCCCTTACCAAACGATTCGGCGCGAAGACCGCCGTCGACCACCTCAGCTTCCAGGTCAGACCGGGGGTGGTGACCGGCTTCCTCGGCCCCAACGGGGCGGGCAAGTCGACCACCATGCGCATGATGCTCGACCTCGACAACCCGACGAGCGGGACGGTCAGGATCAATGGGAAGCACTACCGGGACCTGTCGGAGCCGCTGAAGCACATCGGTGCCCTGCTGGACGCGAAGGCGATGCACGGTGGCCGCAGCGCGTACAACAACCTGCTCTGCCTCGCCCAGTCGAACCGGATCCCGACGAGCAGGGTCGCCCAGGTTCTGGATCTCGTCGGGCTGACGCCCGTGGCGAAGAAGAAATCGAAAGGGTTTTCGCTCGGAATGGGCCAGCGGCTGGGAATCGCTGCCGCCCTGCTCGGGGACCCGGAAATCCTGATGTTCGACGAGCCCGTCAATGGTCTGGACCCGGAGGGAATTCTCTGGATCCGCAATCTCATGAAGGGACTCGCCGCCGAGGGCAGGACGGTCTTCGTCTCCTCACACCTGATGAGCGAAATGTCGCTGACGGCGGACCATTTGATCGTCATCGGCCAGGGCAGACTCCTGGCCGATATGTCGATGGCCGATTTCATTCACCAGAACTCCCGCAGCTTCGTCCGGCTGCGCTCGCCGCAGCCGGAGCAGCTCAAGGACGTCCTGCACCGGGCCGGAATCGACGCGGTCGGCGTCCCGGACACCGGTGCGCTGGAGGTCGACGGGGTGGCTTCGGAACGGCTCGGCGAACTCGCCGCCCAACACGGGATCGTGCTGCACGAACTCAGCCCGCAGCGGGCTTCACTGGAGGAAGCGTTCATGCGCATGACGGCGGACTCGGTCGAGTACCACGCCCATGCCCCCGGAAGCCCCGGCTCGGCACTGCCGGGCCCCGGTGCCGCCGCCGACGACCGGGTCCCGGCCGGCGCCCCCGCGCGGGGTGCCGGCTACGGGGCCGACCGCAAGGGCGGGCAGTGACATGTCCTTCCCCGCGATCCTCCAGTCCGAGTGGACCAAGATCCGTACCGTCCCCTCGACCGTCTGGACCCTGGCGTCCGCGCTCGTGGTCACGGTCGGCTTGAGCGCCCTGCTGTGCGGCTTCGTCGACTCCACTTTCGAGGACATGCCGAAGGAGCAGCAGCTCACCTTCGACCCGACCATGGCCAGCTTCGCCGGCATGACCCTCGGTCAGGCCGCCGTCATCGTCTTCGGCGTCCTGGTCGTCGGCACCGAGTACAGCACCGGCATGATCCGCACCTCGCTCGCCGCCGTGCCGCGGCGCGGCAGCTTCCTGGCCGGCAAGCTCACCGCGGCCACCGCCCTCGCCCTCATCGTGGGCATGGTCACCAGCTTCGCGTCCTTCTTCATCGGGCAGTCCCTCCTCGGCGAGCACAGCATCGCGATCGGGGAGCCGAACGTGCTGCGCGCAGTGGTCGGCGCCGGTCTCTACATGGCCGTGCTGGCCCTGTTCTCCATGGGCATGACGATGATCCTGCGCAGCTCGATGCTGGCCCTCGGGATCCTGCTGCCGCTCTTCTTCCTCATCTCGCCGATCCTGAGCTCCGTCGACGCCACCAAGAAGGTCGCCGAGTACCTGCCCAACCAGGCCGGCAGCCAGATCATGCAGACGGTCCAGATCACCATGGACGGCAGCGAGCCGCCGTACGGCCCGTGGGGCGGCTTCGCGATCATGGTCGCGTGGGCGCTCGCCGCGGTGGTCGGCGGCTTCCTCGTGCTGAAGAACCGCGACGCCTGACGCCGCCGCGGTGTGGGGTCCGTCTCAGGACGGACCCCACCTCGTGATCCGCCTCAGGGCGGACACCCGCCGTACTACGGGTCTTCCCCGGGTCCGATGTCAGGGGCAGCTCAGGGATCGGGGAGGGATGGAACCGGAGCCTCCTCGATATCCTCTTAATCCTTAACTCGGACGAAAGCCGTCCAGCGGGCAAGGGGCTGAGGAATGATCGAGGCAGTCGGGCTGACCAAGCGCTACGGCGCCAAGACCGCTGTCGACCAGCTGTCCTTCCAGGTCAGGCCCGGCCATGTGACCGGCTTCCTCGGTCCCAACGGCTCAGGCAAGTCCACCACCATGCGCATGATCCTCGGCCTGGACCGGCCCACGTCGGGCCACGTCACGATCAACGGCCGTCCCTTCCGCGAGCTGCCGAACGCCCAGCGGCACGTCGGGGCCCTCCTCGACGCCAAGGCCGTGCACGGCGGCCGCCGCGCCCGCACCCACCTGCTCTCCATCGCCCAGCTGTCCGGCATCCCCGAGCGCCGGGTGGACGAGGTGCTGGCCGTGGTCGGCCTCCAGGACGCGGCCGCGCAGCGCACGAAGGGCTTTTCGCTCGGCATGGGCCAGCGGCTCGGCATCGCCACCGCCCTGCTCGGCGACCCCCAGGTGCTCCTCTTCGACGAGCCGGTCAACGGGCTCGACCCCGAGGGCATCCTCTGGGTCCGCAACCTCATGCGCCGGCTGGCCGCCGAGGGCCGCACCGTCTTCGTCTCCTCGCACCTGATGAGCGAGATGGCCCTGACCGCCGACCACCTCATCGTGATCGGCCGCGGCCGGCTCCTCGCCGACATGGGCACCCAGGAGTTCATCGCGCACAACTCGGCCGGATTCGCGCGGGTCCGCGCGGCCGGACCCGCAGCGGATGGCCGGAACGCGCTGGCAGCGGCCCTGACCGGGGCGGGCGGCCGGGTGCTCCAGGAGTCCGACGGGGCGCTGCGGGTGACCGGCCTGGAGCTGCCGCACATCTCGGACCTCGCGCACGGAGCCGGCGTACGGCTGTGGGAGCTGTCCCCGCACCGGGCCTCGCTGGAGGAGGCCTACATGCGGCTGACGCAGTCCGCCGTCGAGTACACCTCCAGCGAGGACCCGCGGGCGGAGCTGTGGGAAGCGGACCCGCTGGCCCTGCCGGTCTGGGAAGAGGAGCTCCCGGCGCCCGAGGTTCCGCAGGACGGTTTCTTCGCTCCCCCGCCGCCCGGCACGGGCGGCAAGCCCTTCCTGATGCCCGGCAGCCCGGCCGAACTCGCCGGCACCGCCCCCCACGCCCCCACGGACACCCGCGAGGACACCCGATGACCGGCCCCACGTCCACCGCGGACCAGCCGAAGGACCAGTCCCAGGACCGGCCGGAAGACCGGTCGGCCGCCCGGTCGGCCGCCCGCTCGGAGAGCTACGTCTCGCCGCTGCCCGCGCCCCGGCCACACCTGGGCCACGCCATCGCCTCGGAATGGACGAAGCTGGTCTCGGTGCGCTCCACCCTGTTCACGCTCGGCTCCCTCGTCCTGCTCGTCGTCGGCATCGGGCTGCTCGCCGTCATCGAGATCCGCAGCACCGCCGACACGCTCACACCGCCGACCGCGCCCGCCCTGTTCGGGCTGCTGATCGGTCAGGTCGCCGTGATGGTGCTCGGCGTCCTGACGATCACCTCCGAGTACGGGACCGGGCTGATCCGGACGACCTTCACCGCGGCGCCCGGCCGGGCCCGCGTACTCACCGCGAAGTACCTCGTGTTCGCCGGGGTCGCCTTCGCCGCCGTCGCCGGCTCCGTCGCGGCGGTCGGGATCGCCTCCCTGATCCTGCGCGACGGCAGCGGCGGACGGCACGGCGCCGGGGAGTGGTTCCACGCCCTGGCCGGCTGCGTGTACGTCACCCTCCTCGGGGTGATCGGCCTCGCCGTCGGCGCCATGCTGCGGCACTCCGCCGGCGCCATCGCCGTGATGCTGGGGGTGGTCACCGTCCCGCCGGTGGCCGGGGGGATGCTCACCGCCTGGGAAGGCCTGGCCCCGATCGGCCGCACGATCCTCGAGTACAACGCCCCGGTCGCACTGATGCAGCTGTTCGGGATGCCGAACGGGATCGAGGGCGAGCGGCTCCCCAGCGACCTGTCCCACATACTGCTGATCCTGCTGGTGACGGGCGCCGCAGTGGCCGGCTCGTACGTGGTCGTCGGCCGCCGCGACGTGTAGGCCGAGGCCGTCTCCCGGCTAGTACCTCGGGGCGTTCTTGGACCGCTGCACCCGTGTGGTGCGGCGGTCCTTCGCGTTCCAGCACGCCTTGTGCCAGTGCCTGCGGTCGTCCACGCCGCCGTACTCGGGCCAGGCCACCAGGTGCGGCGTGCCGGAAGGGATCTCCTGGTCGCAGCCGGGGCAGCGGTAGCGCTTGCCCACCGCGCTCGCGCCCGCGACGTGACGGACCTTCCAGTCCTCGCCGAGGTATTCCTCCGTGCGCTCCAGCCCGAACCGGTCGGCTGCCGCCGGACCGGGGCCGGAGTCGGAACCCGCCGCCGCACGGCCGGCTGACTTCCCGCCGCCCTTGGGGCGGTTGTGGCGCGGTGACACGTATACCTCACGAATCGGCGGACGGCAGTGACTTCCACCCAGACTACGCGCAGCGGGGGCGCCTCCACGCAGGGTGGCGGAGAAGGGCCGGCGGTGGACCGCCCGCCGAGGACAACCGGCCTGACTATCCCAATAATTTCGTATCGGGCCGTGCCTTTGGCACGTGTCAGACGTTGTTGCCATCAGAAGTGCCGGTCGTACCTGGGGAGGCCGCGTCAGCCAACGAGGAGGCTAAGGCGATGCGCGTAGGAGCGTTTGTAGTGGCGGCCCAGTTCCCGGGCCAGGGGCAGGGGGAGACGCTGCACCGGGCGGTGCGCACGGCGGAGGTGGCGGAGGAGGCCGGACTCGACTCCGTGTGGCTCGCCGAGCACCACTTCGTCCCTTACGGGGTGTGCCCCTCGGCGGTCACCCTGGCGGCCCTGCTGCTGGGGCGGACGCGGCGGCTGCGGGTGGGCACGGCAGTGAGCGTGCTGCCGAACACGCACCCGGTGGCCCTCGGCGAGCAGGCAGCGCTGCTGCACCTCACCTCCGGCGGCCGCTTCACCCTCGGGGTGGGCCGGGGTGGCCCCTGGGTGGACCTGGAGGTCTTCGGTGGCGGCCTGCGCGCGTACGAGAACTGCTTCCCCGAGGACTTGGACGTGCTCCGGCGATGGCTCACCGAGCCGCGGGTGGCCGCGATCGGCGAGCGGCACGTCTTCCGCGAAGTGGCCGTCGTACCGCGGCCGGCGGAGGCCCTGGACGGGGACGGATCGGGGCCGGAAGTGATCGTCGCCTGCACCTCCCCCGCGTCGGTGCGGCTGGCCGCGGAGCGGGGACTGCCGATGCTGCTCGGCATGCACTGCGGGGACGAGGACAAGGCGGACATGGTCGCGCTCTACCGCCGTACGGCCGCCGCGGCCGGTCACGACCCGCAGGCCCCGCACGTGTCGGCCGGGGTGTGCCAGCTCGCGGACCGCACCGCGGACGCGCGCGAGACCTTGACGAAGGCGATGCCGGGCTGGTTGCGGCAGGGCCTGGACGCGCACGTGACGGTGGACGGCCGGACGCGCGCGATGCGGGACCCCGTCGCGTACACCGAGCTGCTGTGCGACCTGCACCCGGTGGGTACCCCGCGGCGGGCGGCGGAGCGGCTGGCCGCGACGGCCGAGCGGACCGGCATCACGCGGTTCGCCCTGCTGATGGAGGGCTCCGGCGACCTCGCCGCGACCGAGGAGAACGTACGGCGCCTCGGTGCCGAGGTACTGCCCCGCATCGGCTGAGGCAGCCGTCCGGCGGCCCCGGCCCGCGGACGGCGCGGGTCCTGGCGCCGGCCTTCCCCCGCTGCCTGGGCTGCCGCTCCGGTATCCGTGGCACCTCCCCCGATACGGAGCGGCAGCGAAAGTACGGTCGTGCAGGTCGAACCGGTGGCGGTGCCGGGCCGGTGGCGGTACCGGGACCAGGGGCCGCGGTCGTGGCGCGCGTCGGGCCGGTCGGGCCGGTCGTGCCGTACGCCGGGCTAGCAGTCCCGCAGCTCCGGGGACTGGTTGAGCAGCTGGGCGCGGACCGACGTGAACCTGGCGAGCCGGTCGTCTGCGGACGCGTCCAGCGGGAACACCGCCACGCGGTGGCAGTTCTGGAAGGCCAGGCGCACCCCGAAGTGCCGCTGCAGCGCACCCCGTATCGCGTCACTCGCGAGCGCGCGCAGCAGCTGCCCGCGCGCGTGCTCGTCCGGCGGCGGCGTCTGGTTGTCGGCGAAGTCCCCGCCGTCCACCTTCAGCTGTGCCACGAGCGAGCTGATCATCTCCCATGCGAAGGGCAGGGAGGTCCGGACGCAGTCGACGAAGGCGGCTTCGTCGACCTCGCCTCGCTCGGCCTGTTCGAGTAGGGCCGGTGAGACGTCGAGCGACATGGGTTCTCCTCTCGCGACCCCGGTCCTCTGGGTAGCCGGAGTCTTACGGGCAGGGACGGGGACCGGCGACGCAGTGTGCACGCTCGACGACCTCCCGCTTCCACGGTAGGCGCCCGCTGGGTGCCGCACCAGGAGAATGCGCATACAACGCGCCATCGGCGAACGGGGCTTTCGGGGGCGAATCGCGTGGAGGCGGGTCGGTCGAGTAGCGTTGCCGTCCATGCGTCTCGTCATTGCCCGCTGCTCCGTCGACTACGCGGGCCGGCTCACCGCCCATCTGCCCTCGGCACCCCGTCTGATCCTCGTGAAGGCTGACGGCAGTGTCTCCGTCCACGCGGACGACCGGGCGTACAAACCGCTCAACTGGATGTCGCCCCCGTGCACCCTCAAAGAGGGGACCGGCGACGAGGCCGGCATCTGGACCGTCGTCAACAAGGCGGGCGAGAAGCTCATCATCACCATGGAGGAAGTCCTCCACGACTCCTCCCACGAGCTGGGCGTCGACCCCGGCCTCATCAAGGACGGTGTCGAGGCGCACCTCCAGGAGCTGCTCGCCGACCGCATCGACACGCTGGGCGAGGGCTACACCCTGATCCGCCGCGAGTACATGACGGCGATCGGCCCGGTCGACATCCTGTGCCGGGACGCCGACGGGGCGACGGTGGCGGTCGAGATCAAGCGCCGCGGCGAGATCGACGGCGTGGAACAGTTGACCCGCTACCTTGAGCTGCTCAACCGCGATCCGCACCTGGCTCCGGTCCGCGGCGTGTTCGCCGCCCAGGAGATCAAGCCGCAGGCGCGCGTCCTGGCCACGGACCGCGGCATGGAGTGCGTCGTACTGGACTACGACGCCCTGCGCGGCATCGAGGACGACAAGCTCCGGCTGTTCTAGGCGGCAGCCAGCTGCTCCGGGCGGCAGCCGGCGGCGGGGCGGTCCGCAGTCCCGGCTGCGCCGGCGCTACGGCGCGGCGGGGCTGGTCCCGGCGGTCGTGGTGGCCGAGCCCGTCCCGGCGGTCGTGGTGACCGTGGGGGACGGGGCCGGCGACTGCGACGGGGACGCAGTGGCGGTCGGGCTCGGGGCCGGGGACGTGGGCGTCGGCTTCGCCGACGAGGGCGTCTGCTGCGGCGGCACCGCCGAGGAGGGTCGGCGCGAGGGAGCGGCGGAACCCGACGTGGTCGGGGAGGCGCTCTGGCCGGGCCGGGCCGGGCCGGACTGCGCCGCGGCCGGGGCCGAGGCCCCCGGCTCCGGCGCAGGATCGTTCCCTCCGGTGCTCGCCGTGCCCGGCGCGGCCGGCGCAGGGGTCGACTGGGTCACCGGACCGCTGCCGGACTCCTCCGCCTCGGACGAGGTCATCGCCAGACCCACCACCGTACCCAGCACCACCGCCGCCAGGACTCCCGCGGCCCCCAACAGCACCGGCTTGCGGCGCTGCCGGTCCGGGCGCGGCGCGGGGCGGGGCGGTATGAGCGGCGGCGGGACCGGGCGCGTCGGCGCGGTCGGCTTCGGGTCGAGGGGGAAGGCCTCCTCGAACACCTCCGACAGGCTGGCCGGCGCCGCGGACCGGCGGATCACCGGCACCGCGGTGGTCGCCGCCCCGGTCGCGGGCAGGGCGGTGGTGACGGCCTCCGACGCGGGCAGCGCAGCCGTCGCCGCCTCCGGAGCGGGCGGCGGCGTGCCGGGCCGGGCCGCAGCCGGGGAGGCGGACCGGCCCGCGGGCGGGAGGACGGACCGGCCCGCGGGCGCCGCGGAAGGCTTCGACGGGGCCGCTCCGGACGGGGACGCCTGCGGCGCGACGGCCGGGCGGGTCGGCGCCGCGGACGACACGGACGCCACGGACGCCGCGGGTGCGTCGGCCGGGGCCGCCAGCCGCAGCGGCGGGGACGCGGCCACGCCCGCCGCCTCGCGGTCGGTGACCAGCGCCAGCGCCCGCCGGCCCGCCACGGTGCCCCGCTTGTCCGCCAGGGCTCCCTTCAGGCCGATCGACGCCTCCAGCTCGGCCCGCGCCCGGTCCAGCCGCCCCTCGCACAGGGCGAGCACACCCAACTCGTGGTGGAAGTAGGCCTGCTCGGCGACCTCCCCGGCCTTCCGCGCGGCCTCGGCGCCCGCACGCAGCACCCGCTCCCAGGCCTCCCAGTGCCGCGAGGCCGCGAACGCGGGCGCCGCACTGCGGGCCAGCAGGACGGCGGCCACCACGTCGGCCCCGCCCAGCGCCGACAGCACCGCGTCCGCCTCGGCCGCGACCCGCGCCGGGGTCACCGAGGAGTGCCCGGTCCACCAGGCGTAGTGGCGGGCGGCCGTACGGGCCTCCTCCGCGGCGGTGTCCCCGTACCCGGCCCCCTCCAGCTGCCGGGCGACCCCGGCGGCCAGCCGGTACCGCGGGCCGACCGGGGTGACGAGCCCGCTGCCGAGGAGTTCGGCGACGGCCGCGTCGGCGTGGGTGTCCCCCACCAGGGCCGGCAGGTGGGCGTGGTGCGGGAGCTCCCCGCCCAGCGCGCAGGCGATCCGCAGCGCGGCCCGGGCCGACTCGCTGACCCGGGAGGCGATCAGCTCGGCCGGGGCCGCGCCCTCGGCCAGCGTCGGCAGCGGTACCGCGGCGGTGTCGCGGGGCCGCTCCTCGAAGACGCCGGGCTCCTCGTCGTCGTCCTCGGTCCGGCCCCGGTTGAGCTCGTCGCGGCGGCGCAGCAGCGCGGCGGCCTGGACGAAGCGCAACGGCAGCCCCTCGGAGGCGAAGCGCAGGTCTTCCGCCCAGGCGGTCTCCTCGTCGGTGAGCGGCCGGCCGACGCCCGCTTCGAGCAGCTGCAGGCAGTCGGAGCGGCTCAGGCCGCCGAGGAACACCTCCTCCAGGTGTGCGTCGTCGCAGGGGGCGGTGTCGGGGGTGGTGGCGAGCAGGTAGGCGCACTCGGGGGTGGCCCGCAGCAGCTCTTCCAGGGCGCTGCCGCCCATCTCCAGGTCGTCGAGGAGCACGATGGCTCCGATGTCCCGCACGCGGGCCAGGAGTTCGTCCCGTTCGGGCCGCTCGGCCGAGGCGTCGTACACGGCCGCGTGGAGGGCGTGCAGCAGCTCGCCCGGCTGCTGGTGTCCGTACCCGGAGAGCCGGACGACGCCGTCGGGGGCCAGTCCGGCGCAGTCGGCGGCGACCGCGTCGAGCAGGGAGGTGCGCCCGGAGCCGGCCGGTCCGGTCAGCCGTACGGAGCGACCGCGGCTCAGCAGCCCTGCGAGGCGCTCGCGTTCCTCCTCGCGCGCGAGGAGCGGCGGGGTGAAGGGGGCGGGGCCGGGCAGTGCGGGCGGGCGCCCGGCGGCGTCCTGCTCGCGTCGGGCCGCCGCGTCGCGCCGGGCGGGGCGGCCTGCGCCGGTGCCGGGCCGGCGGGGCTGGATCTCGCTGCCGTCGACGGGGTTGACGGTGAGGGTGTACTCGCCCGCGGTGAGGGTGGTGATCCGGGCCACGGGGGTGGGTGCCGTGTGCGGTCCGGAGCCCGCCGCGGCGCGCTCCACCGGTTCGGCCTGCCCCTGCGTGCGGTCCATGACCAAGTCCCCCGATCGCGTCCTGCGCCCTTGCCGTAATGCTGCCGGCCTTCGCACATTCCGCTGGTGTTACGGGTCCGGCCTCCGCCCGACCCTAGACGGTGGCCGGCGGTGCACGGAACCGCAGGGGTGCGTTATCCGCCGGACCGTTACGTTTCCGCAGGACAAAGCGGTCGGCGGGGGGTGTCAGACCCTCGGGAGGGATTCCGCTTCCAAGCCGCCCTCGATGGCGAGGATCCGGTGGAGCCGGGTGGCGACGAGCAGCCGCTGCATCTGCGGCGGCACGCCGCGCAGGACGAGGCGGCGGCCGGACCGGCCGGCCCGCCGGTGGGCTCCCATGATCACGCCGAGGCCGGTGGCGTCCCAAGAGTCGAGCCCGGTGAGGTCGAGCACGAGGTCGCCGTGGCCGTCGTCGAGGGCGGTGTGCAGGGCCGCACGGGCGTCAGCCGCGCTGCGCACGTCGAGGCGGCCCCCGACGGCCAGTTCGGCGTGGTCGCCCCTGATGTGCATATGCGCTCCCGGCAGTCCTTGCGTACGTATGGTCCGACTGGTCCGTGGTCGGCAACTCTCACTGGAACTGACTGCCGCATGGGCGGTGAAGTTGCCGACCGTGAGCGAACCGATACCTAAATCACTCGCGAGGCGGAGCGTTCGAACTGGTGCTCAGTGGCGCCCGGTCCCGGAGGCGTCCGCGCCCCGGCGGCTCAGTGCTTGTAGAAGCCCTGGCCGGTCTTGCGGCCGAAGTCCCCGGCGTCCACCATGCGGCGCATCAGCTCCGGCGGCGCGAACTTCTCGTCCTGGGACTCGGTGTAGATGTTGCTGGTGGCGTGCAGCAGGATGTCGACGCCGGTCAGGTCGGCGGTCGCCAGCGGGCCCATCGCGTGGCCGAAGCCGAGCTTGCAGGCGATGTCGATGTCCTCGGCGGAGGCGACGCCCGATTCGTACAGCTTCGCGGCCTCGACGACCAGGGCCGAGATCAGACGGGTCGTCACGAAGCCGGCGACGTCGCGGTTGACGACGATGCAGGTCTTGCCGACGGACTCGGCGAACGCCCGGGTCGTCGCGAGGGTCTCGTCGCTGGTCTTGTAGCCGCGGACGAGCTCGCACAGCTGCATCATCGGGACGGGCGAGAAGAAGTGGGCGCCGACGACCCGCTCCGGACGCTCCGTCACCGCCGCGATCTTGGTGATCGGGATGGCGGAGGTGTTGGAGGCGAGGATCGTGTCCTCGCGGACCAGCTTGTCCAGCGCGCGGAAGATGTCGTGCTTGACGTCCAGCTTCTCGAAGACGGCCTCGACGACGATGTCGACGTCGGCGACCGCGTCCAGGTCGGTGGTCGTGGTGATGCGGGCGAGCGCGGCCTCGGCGTCCTCGGCCGTCATCTTCCCCTTGGAGACGAACTTGTCGTACGAGGCCTTGATGCCGTCGGTGCCGCGGGTCAGCGCGGCGTCGGTGACGTCCCGCAGCACCACGTCCCACCCCGCCTGAGCGGAGACCTGAGCGATTCCGGAACCCATCAGCCCCGCACCGATGACGGCGAGCTTCCCAGCCACTGCACACCCCTCGTTCTTCAAACGGCCAGTCTCGTAGCCTCTCGGCCGGAGACTAGCGGGCGCGAGGGGTGGTGTGACCGCGAAGTAACACGCGTCACGTCTCAGATGACGGACATCACACCGGGACGGTCCACCGCACCCCGCCCGCCGCGGAGTTCGCTTCCCGCCCCCGGCGGGGCTCACTAGGCTGGCCGCATGGTGAACCTCACGCGCATCTACACCCGCACCGGCGACAAGGGCACGACGGCCCTCGGTGACATGAGCCGTACCGCCAAGACCGACCTGCGGATCTCCGCGTACGCCGACGCGAACGAGGCCAACGCGGCCATCGGCACGGCGATCGCCCTCGGCGGCCTCCCGGAGGAAGTCGTGAAGGTCCTCGTGCGGGTGCAGAACGACCTGTTCGACGTCGGCGCGGACCTGTGCACCCCGGTCGTGGAGAACCCGGAGTACCCGCCGCTGCGCATCGAGCAGGCGTACGTCGACAAGCTGGAGGCGGACTGTGACCGCTTCCTCGCGGAGCTGGAGAAGCTGCGCAGCTTCATCCTGCCCGGGGGCACCCCCGGCGCGGCGCTGCTGCACCAGGCCTGCACCGTGGTCCGCCGCGCCGAGCGCTCCACCTGGGCGGCGCTGGAGGTGCACGGCGAGGTCATGAACCCGCTGACCGCCACCTACCTCAACCGCCTCTCCGACCTCCTGTTCATCCTGGCCCGTACGGCCAACAAGGAGGTCGGGGACGTGCTGTGGGTGCCGGGCGGTGAGCGCGGTTAGCGCTCCTTCCCCACCAGGCCGGAGTCCGGGGCCCCGGCCACCGACGGGGCCTTGCGGGGCCAGAGCGTGTACGTGGCCGCCACGATCGCGTGGATGCCCACGACCCGCAGCACGGCGAACCTGGACGCCTCCAGCGCGGACGTGTCCGCCGCGCCGCCCACGAACCAGATCGCGCCCTGCAGCAGGGCGACGGCGACGGCGGCGCCGGCCAGGGTCCGCAGCCACAGCTTCCACTCGTGTGCGGCGCGCTCCATGCCGTACCCGGCGCCGGGCGGCTTCGGACCGCCGGCGAAACGGTACGCCGCGTGCCGGTCGAGCCAGTTCACGGTGTAGTGGCCGTAGCCGACGGTGTAGCCGATGTAGACGGCGGCCAGACCGTGCCGCCAGCTCGGCTCGCCGCCGTTCTTCAGGTCCAGGGTGGTGGCCACGAGCAGCACCAGCTCCAGCAGCGGCTCGCACAGCAGCACCGCCGCCCCCAGCCGGGGCATCCGCGCGAGGTAGCGCAGTGCGAGTCCGCCGGCCAGCAACACCCAGAAGCCGACCTCGCAGGCAATGATCAAGGTGACGAGCACGGTCTCTCCCTTCCGGCCGGCTGGTCCGGCGACATCGGCGCCGACTCCTCGACGGCTGGTTCCAGCCTCCCGTCCGCTGCGCGCCTATACCTCGTCACCGGTGACGATCCGTGACTGCATCCTTCGGTGTACTGCGCCGCCCCCGTCGTCCGCCCTGGTGGCGAGGCACGGCCGGACGCCACCGTGTTGGATGGGACCGTGAACGACTCCGCGCCCGCGACGGCGACCGCCGCGCTCCGCAGGATCCCCCCTCCGCACCGCGACGACGTGATCATCGCGGTGGTCGGCGTGCTCGGCGGGCTGCTGCTGTGGTCGCTGGGGGTCCACAGCACGGGCAGCCGACACTTCTTCCCCGAGTGGGCGGCCCTGGTCCCCCTCCTGGTCATCGGTCCGCTGGTACTGCTGCGGCGCAGCGCCCCCGCCGTCACCCTGCCCGTCGGCGTGGGGGCGACCGCCCTCGACCAGTTCACGGTGGGCAACATCGCCACCATCGTCCTCTTCACGGACCTGATGTACGCGGCCGTCGTCTACGGGAAGCCGACCATGGCGAGGCGGCTCCCGATCAGCACCGGCCTGGTCACCGTCGTCGTCACCATCGCCTCCATGGCCGTACTGGGCGCCCCCCGGGGCCTCCTGCTCGGCGTGCTCACCGGCATCGTCAGCTTCGGCCCGGCCCTCACCGGCGCTACGCTGCGCAATCACCGGGAGGCCGCGATCGCCGCCCGGCTCCGTGCCGAGCAGACCGCCCTGCTGGCCGAAATGGACCGCACCCAGGCCGTGGCCGCGGAGCGGGCCCGAATGGCCCGGGAGCTGCACGACATGGTGGCCAACCACCTGTCGGCGATCGCCATCCACTCCACCGCGGCCCTCTCGATCGACTCCCCCGCCACCAGCCGCGAGGCCCTCGGGGTGATCCGGGAGAACAGCGTGCAGGGGCTGGCCGAGATGCGGAGGCTGATCGGCCTGCTGCGGGCCGCGGGAGCCGGGCAGGAGGCGGTCGCCACCCCGTCCCTGGACGGGCTCGACGCCCTCCTGGAGCAGGCCCGTGTCAACGGCGGGGCGAGCGGACTGGAATTCGAGCTGGACGACACCCGGCGGCCGGACGCCGGACCGCTGCCGGCACCGGTGGAGCTGGCCGCGTACCGGATCGTCCAGGAGTCGCTGACCAACGCCCTCAAACACGCCGCGCCGGGCACGGTCCGGGTGGGCGTGGCCCGCGCCGACGGACTCCTGACCGTGGACGTGGAGTCCCCGTACGGTGAGCAGCCGGGCCCCCGCGCCCCCGGCTCGGGGGCGGGGCTGGTCGGCATGCGGGAGCGGACCGAGCTGCTGGGCGGGGAGTTCACGGCGGGCCGGCGGGGCCCGGTCTGGCAGGTGCGGGCGGTGCTGCCCGCCGAGGAGAAGGCGGTGACGTCATGACCATCCGGGTCGTGGTGGCCGAGGACCAGAGCGCGGTCCGGGCGGGGCTGGTGCTGATCCTGCGCAGCGCGGGCGACATCGAGGTCGTCGGCGAGGCGGCGGACGGCGAGGCGGCGGTGCGACTGGCCCGGGAGCTTCGGCCGGACCTCGTCCTCATGGACGTGCAGATGCCCCGGCTCGACGGGGTGTCGGCGACGCGCCAGGTGGTGTCGGAGGGCCTCGCGGACGTCCTCGTGCTGACCACTTTCGACCTCGACGAGTACGTGTTCGGGGCGCTGCGTGCGGGTGCGGCGGGCTTCCTGCTGAAGAACGTGGACGCCGCCGAGCTGATCGCGGGGGTGCGGACGGTCGCACGCGGCGAGGGGCTGATCGCCCCGGCGGTGACCAGGCGGCTGATCGCCGAGTTCGCGGCCCCGCGCGCGGCGCGGCCCGCGGTGGCTCCGCAGACGGCCGAGGCGGTGGAATCTCTGACCCGGCGGGAGCGCGAGGTACTGGGCTGCCTGGGCGAGGGGTTGTCGAACGCGGAGATCGCGGTGCGGCTGGAGATGGCCGAGGCGACGGTGAAGACGCACGTGAGCAGGCTGCTGGGGAAGTTGGGGTTGCGCAGCCGGGTGCAGGCGGCCGTGTTGGCCCAGGAGTTGGGCCCCTAGGGGTGCGGCGGGCAGCCCAACTCCCTTGAGGTCTGGACCTCTTGACGCTTGGTCCAGACCTTTCTACGCTCGCGGCAACTGTGGTGAGCGTGCCCCGCCGGCGTGCTCACGGGCGGCGCAGGTCCCACCCCCATGTCGCGGTCGACCCCACGGCCACGACGGACCTACGGAGGAGCACCCTTGAGCACAGCACCCCCACCCCGCACCCGTACGTTCAGAAGGCTCGCCGCGGCCGTGGCCGCGCTCGCCGTGCCCCTCGCCGGGCTGGTGGCGCTGGCCGGCCCGGCGCAGGCCGCCGAGTCCGCGACGGCGACGTACACGAAGGTCTCCGACTGGGGATCCGGCTTCGAGGGCAAGTGGACGGTCAAGAACACCGGGACCACCACCATCACCGGCTGGACCGTCGCGTGGGACTTCCCCGCCGGCACCCGGGTGACCTCGGCCTGGGACGCCACCGTCACCGATTCCGGCAACCGCTGGACCGGCAGGAACGTCGGCTGGAACGGCACCCTCGCCCCCGGCGCCAGCGTCACCTTCGGCTTCAACGGCACCGGCTCCGGCGCCCCCACCGGCTGCACCGTCAACGGCGGCTCCTGCGACGGCGGGCCCTCCCAGCCCGGCGACGCCCCGCCCTCGGCCCCCGGCACCCCCGCCGCGGGCCAGGTCACCGAGACCTCGGTGGGCCTCAGCTGGGCCGCGGCCACCGACGACAAGGGCGTCAAGGAGTACGACGTCCACCGCGGCGCCACGAGGATCGCCACGGTCAGCGGGACCTCGTACACCGACACCGGCCTGACCAAGGGCACCGCGTACACGTACTCCGTGACCGCCCGCGACACCGCCGGCCAGACCGGGCCCTCCTCCGGCAGCCTGACCGTCACCACGTCCGGCGGCACCGTCCCGCCCGACCCGGGCGACAAGGTCAAGCTCGGCTACTTCACCAACTGGGGCGTCTACGGGCGCAACTACCACGTGAAGAACCTGGTCACCTCCGGCACCGCCGCGAAGATCACGCACATCAACTACGCCTTCGGCAACGTCCAGGGCGGCAAGTGCACCATCGGCGACGCCTACGCCGACTACGACAAGGCCTACACCGCCGACCAGAGCGTCGACGGCAAGGCCGACACCTGGGACCAGCCGCTGCGCGGCAACTTCAACCAGCTGCGCAAGCTCAAGGCCCAGTACCCGCACATCAAGGTCCTGTGGTCCTTCGGCGGCTGGACCTGGTCCGGCGGCTTCGGCCAGGTCGCCGCGAACCCGGCCGCCTTCGCCCAGTCCTGCTACGACCTGGTCGAGGACCCGCGCTGGGCGGACGTCTTCGACGGCATCGACCTGGACTGGGAGTACCCGAACGCCTGCGGTCTGAGCTGCGACACCTCGGGAGCAGCCGCCTTCAAGAACATGATGCAGGCCATGAAGGCCAAGTTCGGCGCGAACAACCTGGTCACCGCGGCCATCACCGCCGACGCCTCCGACGGCGGCAAGATCGACAAGGCCGACTACGCGGGCGCCGCGCAGTACACGGACTTCTACAACGTCATGACGTACGACTTCTTCGGTGCCTGGGCCGCCCAGGGCCCGACCGCCCCGCACTCCCCGCTCACCTCCTACGCCGGGATCCCGCAGGCCGGCTTCAACTCCGCCGACGCCATCGCCAAGCTCAAGGCCAAGGGCGTCCCGGGCAGCAAGCTCAACCTCGGCATCGGCTTCTACGGCCGCGGCTGGACCGGCGTCACCCAGGCGGCCCCCGGCGGCACCGCCACCGGCCCGGCACAGGGCACGTACGAGCAGGGCATCGAGGACTACAAGGTGCTCAAGAACAGTTGCCCGGCCACCGGCACGATCGCCGGCACGGCCTACGCCAAGTGCGGCAGCAACTGGTGGAGCTACGACACCCCCGCCACCATCGCCGGAAAGACGGCCTGGGCCAAGCAGCAGGGGCTCAGGGGCGCCTTCTACTGGGAGTTCAGCGGCGACACCGCGAGCGGCGAGCTCGCCGCGGCCGTCCACTCCGGTCTTCGGTGAACGCCGCGCACTGAGCCGGCGGACGACGAAGCCGGGGATACGGGGTCCGCCCCCCGTCCCCCCGGCTTCCACGCGCGGGTCCGTACGCCCGACGCCTCAGGCCACGTTCACCCTCTGGCCCGGAGGCGCCGCCTCCAGCCAGGCCAGGAACCCGGTCAGGGCGTCCTCGCTCATCGCCAGCTCCAGCCGGGTTCCCCGGTGGGTGCAGCCGAGCACGACGGCGTCGGACAGCAGCGCCAGTTCCTCCTCGCCCTCGGGAGCCCGGCGCGAGACCACCTCGATGGAATCCCGCTCCAGCAGCCGGCGCGGCCGCGGAGAGTACGAGAAGACGCGGAACCAGTCGATGCGGTCACCGCTGTACCGCGCGACACCGTAGACCCAGCCCTTGCCGGAGAGGTCCGGCTTGTCGGCCACACCCCAGCGCAAGGAACAGTCGAAGGTGCCGCCGGAGCGCTGGATCAGTCTGCGGCGCAGCCCGAACACGAAAAGGCCGATCACCACCAGGGCTACGACCAGGCCGCTCACAAGCAGAGCGAGGAGCATCTTCACCGACCTCCTCGCTCATCGACATACCGCACGTGAAAAAGGGACGTACATCGCCTCAGCCGCGACCCGTCCCGGAAAATTCCGGAACGGACCGCGGCTGAGGTTTCAAACCTGTTCGGTACGGGGCTCAGCGCCCCGCGACCGCGCGCAGCCGGACATCCGCGCGACGCTCGGCGGCCGCGTCGGCCTCCGCCTTCGCGCGCTCCAGTGCCCGCTCCGCCCGCTGGACGTCGATCTCGTCCGCGAGCTCGGCGATCTCGGCCAGCATGGACAGCTTGTTGTCCGCGAACGAGATGAATCCGCCGTGCACCGCGGCGACGACCGTGCCGCCCTCGCTGGTACGGATGGTCACCGGGCCCGATTCCAGCACACCGAGAAGCGGCTGGTGACCGGGCATGACGCCGATGTCGCCGGACGTGGTGCGGGCGACGACCAGGGTGGCCCCACCGGACCAGACGCTTCGGTCCGCCGCGACCAGCTCGACGTGCAGCTCAGCAGCCAAGGTGGCTCCTCGGGTCACCACCCGGCGGGTCAGCCGGGTGTTGGGTCAAATTCTAATGGGCGTGGGGAGAGGGACGGGACGCACCCGCCCCTCTCCGTCAGTCAGCAGTGCTCGTCAGAGCACGGCTTCAGGAGACGCCCAGCTCCTTGGCGTTGGCCTTCAGGTCCTCAAGGCCACCGCACATGAAGAAGGCCTGCTCCGGGAAGTGGTCGAACTCACCGTCGCAGATCGCGTTGAACGCGGCGATCGACTCGTCGAGCGGAACGTCCGAACCGTCCACACCGGTGAACTGCTTCGCCGCGTGGGTGTTCTGGGACAGGAAGCGCTCGACACGACGGGCACGGTGGACAACGAGCTTGTCCTCCTCGCCCAGCTCGTCGATACCGAGGATCGCGATGATGTCCTGGAGGTCCTTGTACTTCTGCAGGATCCCCTTGACGCGGGTCGCGGCCTCGTAGTGCTCCTTGGCGATGTACCGCGGGTCGAGGATGCGGGACGAGGAGTCCAGCGGGTCCACGGCCGGGTAGATGCCCTTCTCGGAGATCGGACGGGACAGGACCGTCGTCGCGTCGAGGTGGGCGAAGGTGGTCGCCGGCGCCGGGTCGGTGAGGTCGTCGGCGGGGACGTAGATCGCCTGCATCGAGGTGATCGAGTGACCACGGGTCGAGGTGATGCGCTCCTGGAGGAGACCCATCTCGTCGGCCAGGTTCGGCTGGTAACCCACCGCGGAGGGCATACGGCCGAGCAGGGTCGACACCTCGGAACCGGCCTGCGTGAAGCGGAAGATGTTGTCGATGAAGAACAGCACGTCCTGCTTCTGCACATCGCGGAAGTACTCCGCCATGGTCAGACCGGCCAGGGCGACGCGCAGACGGGTGCCCGGGGGCTCGTCCATCTGGCCGAAGACCAGCGCGGTCTTGTCGAGAACGCCGGACTCCTCCATCTCCGCGATGAGGTCGTTGCCCTCACGGGTGCGCTCACCCACGCCGGCGAAGACGGAAACACCCTCGTGCAGCTTCGCCACACGCATGATCATTTCCTGGATCAGAACGGTCTTGCCGACACCGGCACCACCGAACAGACCGATCTTTCCACCCTTGACGTACGGGGTGAGCAGGTCGACGACCTTGAGGCCCGTCTCGAACATCTCGGTCTTCGACTCGAGGTCCTCGAACTTCGGGGCCGTGCGGTGGATCGCCCAGCGCTCGGACTCGGTGCCGTTGGCCTCGGGCTCGTTCAGCACCTCGCCGAGGGTGTTGAACACCTTGCCCTTGGTGAAGTCACCGACCGGGACGGTGATGCCCGTGCCCGTGTCGGTCACCACGGCCTGGCGGACCAGGCCGTCGGTGGGCTGCATGGAGATGGCGCGGACAACGCCGTCACCGAGGTGCTGCGCGACCTCGAGGGTCAGCGTCTTGAGCGCGCCCTCCTCGGCCGGGTCGGCAACCTGGACGGTCAGCGCGTTGTAGATCTCCGGCATGGCGTCGACGGGGAATTCCACGTCGACGACCGGGCCGATGACCCGCGCGATGCGACCGGTGGCAGCGGCCGTCTCAACAGAGGTCGTCATTACTTGTCACTCCCCGCGTTCGCGTCGGCCAGGGCTGCGGAGCCACCGACGATCTCGCTGATTTCCTGGGTGATTTCGGCCTGGCGGGCCGCGTTGGCAAGCCGGGTGAGGTTCGTGATGAGCTCACCGGCGTTGTCGGTCGCCGACTTCATCGCACGGCGGCGGGCGGCGTGCTCGGAAGCAGCGGCCTGCAGCAGCGCGTTGTACACGCGGCTCTCGACGTAGCGCGGCAGCAGGGCGTCGAGGACGTCCTCCGCCGACGGCTCGAAGTCGAACAGCGGCAGGAGCTCGCCCTTGCCCGCCGTCTCCTCCTGCACCTTCTCAAGGCTGAGCGGCAGCATCCGGTCGTCCACCGCGTTCTGCGTCATCATCGACACGAACTCCGTGAAGACGATGTGCAGCTCGTCCACGCCGCCCTCGGCCGTCTCCTGGGAGATGGCCTCGATGAGCGGCGCAGCCACGGCCTTCGCGTCCGCGTAGCTCGGGCTGTCGGTGAAGCCGGTCCAGCTGTCCGTGACCTTGCGCTCACGGAAGCTGAAGTAGGCGACGCCCTTGCGGCCGACGATGTAGTGGTCGACCTCCTTGCCCTCGCTGCGCAGCCGCTCGGTCAGCCGGTCCGCCGCCTTGATGGCGTTGGACGAGTAGCCGCCGGCCAGACCACGGTCGCTCGTGAGCAGCAGCACGGCCGCGCGCACCGGGGTCTCCGCCCCCGTGGTGAGCGGGTGCTTGGTGTTGGACCCCGTCGCCACCGCGGTCACCGCACGGGTGAGCTCGGTCGCGTACGGCGTGGAGGCCGCCACCTGGCGCTGCGCCTTGACGATGCGCGAGGCGGCGATCATCTCCATCGCCTTGGTGATCTTCTTGGTCGCGGTAACGGATCGGATGCGACGCTTGTAGACCCGGAGCTGGGCTCCCATGAGTCAGGTCCCTTCCGTCGTTACTTGGTCACCGGCGCGTCTTCGCCCAGAAGCTTGCCGTCCGAGGTCTCGAACTGCTTCTTGAACTCGGCGATCGCGTCGGCGACGGACTGCAGGGTGTCGTCCGACATCTTGCCGCCCTCGCGGATCGAGGTGAGGAGCTCCTTGCGGTTGTGACGCAGGTGCTCCAGCAGCTCGGACTCGAAGCGGCGGATGTCCTCGACCGGGACGTCGTCCATCTTGCCGGTGGTGCCGGCCCAGATGGAGATGACCTGCTCCTGCACCGGCATCGGCTGGTACTGGCCCTGCTTGAGCAGCTCGACCATGCGCTTGCCGCGCTCCAGCGCGGACTTCGACGCGGAGTCCAGGTCGGAACCGAAGGCGGCGAACGCCTCCAGCTCGCGGTACTGGGCGAGGTCCACGCGCAGGCGGCCGGAGATCTGCTTCATGGCCTTGTGCTGGGCGGAGCCACCGACACGGGAGACCGAGATACCGACGTTCAGGGCCGGGCGCTGGCCCGCGTTGAACAGGTCGGACTCCAGGAAGCACTGGCCGTCGGTGATGGAGATGACGTTGGTCGGGATGAACGCCGAGACGTCGTTGGCCTTGGTCTCGACGATCGGCAGACCGGTCATCGAACCGGCACCCATCTCGTCGGAGAGCTTGGCGCAGCGCTCCAGCAGACGGGAGTGCAGGTAGAAGACGTCACCCGGGTAGGCCTCACGGCCCGGCGGGCGGCGCAGCAGCAGGGACACGGCGCGGTAGGCGTCGGCCTGCTTCGACAGGTCGTCGAAGACGATCAGGACGTGCTTGCCCTGGTACATCCAGTGCTGACCGATGGCGGAACCGGTGTACGGCGCGAGGTACTTGAAGCCGGCCGGGTCCGACGCCGGGGCGGCGACGATGGTCGTGTACTCCAGGGCACCGGCCTCTTCCAGCGCTGCGCGCACGGAAGCGATGGTGGAGCCCTTCTGGCCGATGGCGACGTAGATGCAGCGGACCTGCTTGTTGACGTCGCCCGAGCGCCAGTTGTCACGCTGGTTGATGATCGTGTCGACGGCCAGGGCGGTCTTGCCGGTCTGGCGGTCACCGATGATCAGCTGACGCTGGCCGCGGCCGACCGGCGTCATGGCGTCGACGGCCTTGTAGCCCGTCTCCATGGGCTCGTGCACGGACTTGCGCGCCATGACGCCCGGGGCCTGCAGCTCGAGGGCGCGGCGGCCCTCGGTCGCGATCTCGCCGAGGCCGTCGATCGGGTTGCCGAGCGGGTCGACAACGCGGCCGAGGTAGCCCTCGCCGACGCCGACGGAGAGCACCTCACCGGTGCGCTGCACCGGCTGGCCCTCCTCGATACCGCTGAACTCACCGAGGACGATGGCACCGATCTCGCGCTCCTCGAGGTTGAGGGCGAGGCCGAGGGTGCCGTCCTCGAACTTCAGCAGCTCGTTCGCCATGGTGGAGGGCAGACCCTCCACCTTCGCGATGCCGTCACCGGCAACGCTGACCGTGCCGACCTCCTCGCGCGAGGCCGCGTCCGGCTGGTACGACTGGACGAAGGTCTCCAGTGCGTCCCGGATCTCCTCCGGCCGGATCGTGAGCTCCGCCATCTGGGTTCCCTGCTCTCCTTGTTGGGCCCGAAGTCTCTTAGGGGTCTGGGGGCGACCCCCAGGAATCTTCTGCAATTTCTGCACGGCCCAACCGGGCCGCTAGGAATGCTGTGTTCTGTTGGTGGCTGCTGCGGCTGGTCAGCCGGCCATGCGGCGCGCGGCTTCGGTCAGCCGGCTCGCGGTGGAGCCGTCGATGACCTCGTCGCCCACCTGCACCACGATCCCGCCGAGGACTTCGGGGTCCACGTCGAGGTTCAGGTGCATCTGGCGGCCGTACAGCTTCGCCAGCACCGCGCCGAGACGCTGCTTCTGCACGTCGCTGAGCGGAACCGCGGTGGTCACGGTGGCGACCATGCGGTCACGGCGCTCGGCGGCGAGCTTGGAAAGGGACTCGAGTCCCGCTTCCAGGCTACGTCCACGCGGGTGGATGACCAGCCGCGTCACCAGGCGCTCGGTGGCGGCGCTCGCCTTGCCGGAGAGCAGGCTGCGGAGCAGCTCGCTCTTGGCGGCGGCGGTCGCCTTGCGGTCGGTCAGGGCGGCCCGCAGCTCGGTGTTCGAGGCGAGGATCCGGCCGAAGCGGAAGATCTCGTCCTCGACGTCGTCGAGCGTGCCGGCCTTCTGCGCGGCGGTGAGGTCGGCGGTGTCCGCCAGCTCCTCCAGCGAATCCACCAGGTCGCGGGACTGCGACCAGCGGGAGCGCACCATGCCGGACACCAGGTCGAGGGTCTCCCCGCCGACCTGGCCGCCCAGCAGCCGTGCAACCAGCTCGGCCTTGGCCTCACCCGGCTGCGCCGGGTCCGTGAGGACCCGACGCAGCGAGACCTCGCGGTCGAGCAGCGCGGTGACGGCGGCCAGCTCACCGGCGAGCTTCGCCGCGTCGACGGACGTGCTGTCCGTCAGCGCGTCGAGGCGCTCGCGGGAGGCGTGCAGCGCCTCGCGGCTCGCTCCGTTCATCGGGCCGCCTCGGCCTTCGCCTCGAGCTCGTCGAGGAACCGGTCGATGGTGCGGCTCTGCCGGGCGTGGTCCTCAAGGGACTCACCGACGAGCTTGCCGGCCAGGTCGGTGGCGAGCTTGCCCACGTCCTGGCGCAGCGCCTGCGAGGCGGCCTTGCGGTCGGCCTCGATCTGGGCGTGGCCGGCAGCGATGATCTCCTCGCGCTGCCGCTGGCCCTCTGCGCGCAGCTCTTCCTTGAGCGCAGTGCCCTGCTCCAGCGCTTCCTGGCGCAGGCGAGCGGCCTCGTGCCGAGCCTCGGCGAGCTGGGCCTTGTACTGCTCCAGCACGCTCTGGGCTTCGGTCTGCGCCGCCTCGGCCTTCTCCATACCGCCTTCGATGGCCTCGCGGCGCTCGTCCAGAACCTTGTTGATGTTCGGGAGGAGCTTCTTCGCGAGGAAGCCGAAGACGATGACGAAGGCGATCAGACCGATGACCAGCTCGGGGATCGGCGGGATGAGGGGGTTCTCCACCTCAGCCGCAATCTGAACCAGAGGGTTCACATCAGTGCCTTCCGTCTAAGGGTGTTCGTTACCGCGATCAGGAGGTCGGGTAAACGAACGGCATGACCAGACCGATCAGGGCGAGCGCCTCACAGAAGGCGAAGCCGAGGATCTGGTTGGCGCGGATCAGGCCGGCAGCCTCGGGCTGGCGGGCAAGGGCCTGGGTGCCGTTGCCGAAGATGATGCCGACGCCGACGCCGGGGCCGATGGCGGCGAGGCCGTAGCCGATCGAGCCGAGGTTGCCCTTGATTTCGACGCCCTGAGCGAGGGTCTGCGCGAGAACGGACATGCCGGTTCTTCCTTCTCTTTCATGGACCGGTGGGGGTTGGCCACCGGACGAGTGATGGTTTGGGGGTGGGGGCCGGTCAGTGGTGCTCGGCGACGGCGCCCTGGAGGAAGCTGCAGGCCAGGAGCACGAAGACGTAGGCCTGGACAGCCTGGATGAAGAGCTCGAAGGCGGTCATCACGATGACCATCACGAACGAGACGCCCGCGTAGGCGATGCCGATGCCGTTCAGCAGGTACCAGCTGGCGATCGTGAAGAGCAGCAGCAGCGTGTGACCGGCGAACATGTTCGCGAAGAGACGGACCGCGTGGGTGAAGGGGCGCACCAGGACGTTCGAGAAGAACTCGATCAGCATGACCAGCGGCAGGATCCCGCCGAGCGACTTGTCGTAGCCCGTCAGGTTCTTCAGGCCGCCGATGAAGCCGTGGCGCTTGAAGGTGACCGACATCCACATGACGTAGATGACGAGGGCGAGGCCGGCCGGGTAGGCGATGACGGAGGTCACCGGGAACTGGGCGAGCGGAATGATCGACCAGAGGTTCAGGATCCAGACGAAGAAGAACGTCGCGACCATGAAGGGGACGTACTTCTCGCCTTCCTTCTTGCCCAGGGTCTCGTAGACGATGCCGCGGCGGACGAAGTCGTAACCGGCCTCGGCGACCATCTGCAGCTTTCCGGGGACCACCTTCGGCTTGGAGAAAGCCGCCCAGAAGAAGCCGACGATGATGACGCTCCCGAGCAGGGCGAGCAGCATCGTCTTGTTGAAGTAGACGCTGCTGTTCGCGTCGCCGAAGATCGGCTCGAACAGGAACGAGTGCAGGCCAGGAGCCGGGAAGCCACAGCCGTCGAAGATGTGGCAATCGGTCTCGAAGGCGAGCACCTGCGTCGGGTCAGCACTCACCGCGGGCTCCTTCAGCGTGGCGCATAGGTACGGCAACCTCGTTGTGTCGGCGCGGCGCAGGGCCGCGGGTCGGCACGGGACTGGTCTTACGGATGTGGGGGCGGCTGGCAGGCATTGAGCCTCGCGATTGAGCAGGCGTCAGCTCAGATGCCCGCGCCCGCGATGCCGCACACGGCACCGGACGATAGCAGCATCTCGAACGAGCACTTATCCCGCCCCTACCCTTCACGACGAGGACCCCGTGTTTTCGGGCTTGTCACCCTTGTCGGCGTTCGGCTCGACGTAAAGGATCTTGGCCTTCATGTGGGCGCGGGTCTGCGCGGCGATCCAGACGAGCGTGGCGACGACCAGCGAAATGGCGAAGGCCTTGGGGTTGAACAGCGTCGTATCCCGGAACGCGGCGACGAAGACGAACAGCAGCAGGATCTGGGTCGTGTAGAGCGCCAGACCCATCATCTGGAACAGATGGGGCCACGATCGCGCCGTGCGCTGCAGAACGATGAAGCCGACGCCCATGAAAGCGATCACCACCAGCGTGGCGACGAGCGCACCGATGGCCCCCTTGCCGCCCGCGACGACACCGCTGACGATCGCGGCGACAACGCCGGCCACAGCGGTGGGTACGGCGGTTTGCAGGAGGGATCGGACGTCATCAGACCGCATGGCGGGGTAGCTCCGCGTGGTGGTGGGGGTACGGGACTCGTACGGGACGAGCGTAGGCCCGGACCGAGAGAGAACCTCAAGCCGATGGACCGTCGCACTACGGTCCTTCGGCTGTGTCGCCGGGTTTAGTGAACGGTATCACAAACTATTTGATGAGAGCTTTACCTGGGGGGTGTGCCAACTGTCACACATGAGTGTGAACGCGCCCGTGTGTGCGCGACAAGCCATCGACTTGTGTGCTAATGGCGACCGATGTCCGACATGCTCCGCCGCCGTCAGCGCGTCGTTTCGGCCTTACGCCGGTCGGGGAAGCGCGAACGGGGGCCCACCGCGGTCGCTCCGTTGACGCCCGAGACACCCACCGCGATCCGCCGGGCGGGCTCCGGCTCGCGGCCCGAGACGTCCTGGGCGGCGGCCTCGGCGGCCCGCTCGGCGTGCCGGTAGCGCGGCGGGACCAGGAACTCCGCCCACCGCGGGGCCCGCGGCCTGAAGCGCGGCAGGAGCAGCAGCACCAGGCCCACGGCGCTCAGGGCCGCGATCACCAACACGATCCACATCGAGGCGGAGTGCACCGAATAGGCCACCGCCCCGAACGCGATCAGGCCGGACCAGAAGTACATGATCAGGACGGCGCGGCTGTGCGAATGGCCGAGTTCCAGCAGCCGGTGGTGCAGGTGCCCGCGGTCCGCCGCGAACGGCGACTGGCCCTTCCAGGTGCGCCGCACGATGGCCAGGACCAGGTCGGCCATCGGGATCGCGATGATCGTCAGCGGTAGCAGCAGCGGGATGAAGACCGGGAGCATCGCGTGCGTCGCGTTGCGCTCGCCGCCCGCGAAGAGGGCCATCGTGTCCGGGTCCACCTGGCCCGTGATCGAGATGGCGCCGGCGGCGAGGACCAGGCCGATGAGCATCGAGCCGGAGTCGCCCATGAAGATCCGGGCGGGATGCATGTTGTGCGGCAGGAAGCCCAGGCACATGCCCATCAGGATCGCCGCGAAGAGGGTCGCGGGCGCCGCCGCCTCGATCCCGTAGCCGAACCAGATCCGGTACGCGTACAGGAAGAACGCCGCGGCGGCGATGCACACCATGCCGGCGGCCAGCCCGTCGAGGCCGTCCACGAAGTTCACCGCGTTGATGGTGATGACCACCAGGGCCACCGTGAGCAGGTTGCCCTGCCACTGGGTGAGCGCGACCGTGCCGATCCACGGGACGGGGATCCACAGCACGGTCAGGCCCTGCATGACCATCACACCGGCGGCGATCATCTGCGCGCCGAGCTTGATCAGCGCGTCGATCTCGAACTTGTCGTCCAGGACGCCGATCAGCCAGATCAGCGCCGCACCCGAGAGCAGGGCCCGCGGCTCGTTCGACAGCTCGAAGACCCCGTTGAGGTTGGGCAGGTGGTCGGCGACCAGCAGGCCCGCGCACAGTCCTCCGAACATGGCGATCCCGCCGAGCCGCGGAGTGGGCTCGCGGTGCACGTCGCGGGCGCGGATCTCCGGCATCGCGCCGGCCGCGATCGCGAACCTCCGCACGGGCCCGGTGAGCAGGTAGGTCACCGCCACCGTGACGCACAGCGTCAGCAGATATTCACGCACGGGCTGCCCCAGATGTATCGCCGGCCATCTCAGCCCCACACATTAGCTGCGATGTCCCCGGTGGCGAGGACGCGAGGAACCCCGGCAACGGTTGCGGTACGCCCCGCTCGCCCCGATTACCCACCGTACGGGGGAAAGGACCGGGCCAGATCAGCCACGTCCGTGCGGGTTTTGGCCGCTTCCCCCTGCAGCGCGGCCGTGAACAGCGCGGCGATCCGCCCCATCTCCGCCTCCCGCATGCCCTGCGTGGTCACGGCCGCCGTACCCAGGCGGATCCCGCGCTGGTCCCCGTACGGCAGGGCACAGGTGTCCAGCACGATCCCCGCCGCGGCGAGCCGACCGCGGGCGGTGGGGCCGTCGAGGCCGAGGGGCGCCGGGTCGGCGGTGATCAGGTGCGTGTCCGTGCCGCCGGTCGTCACGGAGAACCCCTGCGAGGTCAGCGCCTCCGCCAGCACCCGCGCGTTGGCCACGACCCGGTGGGCGTACGTGGTGAACGCGGGCCGGGCCGCCTCCCCGAAGGCGACGGCCTTCGCGGCGATGGTGTGCATCTGGGCACCGCCCTGGGTGAACGGGAACACCGCCCGGTCGATCCGCTCGGCGAACTCCTCCCCGCACAGGACCATCCCGCCGCGGGGGCCGCGCAGCACCTTGTGGGTGGTCGCGCACACGATGTCGGCGTACGGGACGGGGCTGGGCGCGGCCCCGCCGGCGACGAGGCCGATCGGGTGGGCGGCGTCCGCGATGAGGTAGGCCCCCACCTCGTCGGCGATCTCCCGGAAGACCGAGTACTCCAGGTGCCGCGGGTAGGAGATCGAGCCGCACACGATGGCCTTCGGCCGGTGGGCACGGGCCAGCTGCTGCACCTCGTGGTAGTCGATCAGGCCCGTCTCGGCGTCGACGCCGTAGCCGACGAAGTCGAACCAGCGGCCGGAGAAGTTGGCCGGCGAGCCGTGTGTGAGGTGACCGCCGTACGCGAGCCCCATCGCCAACACGGTGTCCCCCGGCCGCAGCAGCGCGGCGTACGCGGCCAGGACGGCGGCGGACCCCGAGTGCGGCTGCACGTTGGCGTGCTCGACCCCGAACAGCGCGCGCGCCCGCTCCGCCGCGGTCCGCTCGGCCAGGTCGGCGTACTCGCAGCCGCCGTGGTAGCGCCTGCCCGGGTACCCCTCGGCGTACTTGTTGGCGAGCGACGAGCCGAGGGCGGCGAGGACGGCGGGAGAGGTGAAGTTCTCGGCGGCGATCAGCTGGAGCGAGGTGGCCTGCCGCTGCGCCTCCCCGGCGAGCACGTCGGCCATCTGCGGATCCTGCTGCCGCAGCAGCTCGGAGGGCGGGGTGAGGACGCTCATGGCGCAACTCCAGTGGGGGTACCGGGTACCGCCACTGTAGGCCCGCCGGAGCCACCGCGCCCTGCGGGACGAACCCCGGGGGCCCGGAGCCGTGGGCGGCCCGCCGCGACCCCCGTCAGGGCCGCGACGACCGTGGTCAGCGCGGGGCCGCGACGCCCGTCAGGGCCGTGACGACCGGGTCCAGGGCCTGGTTGATCTCGTCGCCGATGGAGCGGAAGAAGGTGATCGGCGCGCCGTACGGGTCGTACACCTCGTCCGCGTCGGGCGAAGGGGCCAGCAGCCACCCGCGGAGCGCCGCCGCGGCCCGTACCAGCGCCCGCGCGCGTTCGGCGACGCCGTCGTCCAGGGGCGGCAGCGTCGCCGGGTCTATCGCCCGCACCAGCCGGGTGAACTCCTTCAAGGTGAACGTCCGCAGCCCGGCCGAGTGCCCCATGGAGATGACCTGCGCCCGGTGGTCCCGGGTGGCGGTCAGGACCAGGTCGGCGCGTATGACGTGCTCGTCGAGCAGCTCGCGCCCCGTGAACCCGGAGGCGTCCGCGCCGAAGTCGGCGAGGACGGCCGCCGCGTTCGCCTCCATGGGGGCGCCCTCGTGGCCCCACGTGCCGGCGCTCTCCACGATCAGGCTGCTCGCCGGGACGTCGCCCAGGCGGTGCGCCAGCGCGTGCCGGGTCAGCCGCTCGGTGATGGGCGAGCGGCACACGTTGCCGGTGCTGACGTGGAGGATGCGGAAGGTACCCGTCCCGCTCACGGGCGGGAGCTGCCCGTCGGCTATGCCACGCCCCTGAGGGCTCACGGGGCCACCTCGAGGTCGGGTACGACCTCCCGCAGCTGCTCGGCGGTCAGCGCGCCCTCGCGCAACAGGACGGGGACCTTCCCGGTGACGTCGACGATCGACGACGGCTGGATCCCGGGGGTGGGACCGCCGTCCAGGTACACCGACACGGAGTCGCCGAGCATCGCGCGCGCCGCGTCGCAGTCCTCGGGTGCCGGGTGGCCGGTCAGGTTGGCGGAGGACACGGCCATCGGGCCGACCTCGGTCAGCAGCTCGATCGCGACGGGGTGCAGCGGCATGCGCACGGCCACCGTGCCCCGGGTCTCGCCCAGGTCCCAGGCCAACGAGGGCTGGTGCTTGGCGACGAGGGTCAGCGCGCCCGGCCAGAAGGCGTCGACGAGCTCCCACGCCTGCTCGGAGAAGTCCGTGACCAGGCCGTGGAGCGTGTTCGGGGAGCCGATGAGCACCGGGGTGGGCATGTTGCGGCCCCGCCCCTTGGCGGCGAGCAGGTCGCCGACGGCCTCCGCGCTGAAGGCGTCCGCGCCGATCCCGTACAGGGTGTCGGTGGGCAGCACGACCAGCTCTCCGCGGCGCACGGCGGAGGCGGCCTCACGCAGGCCCGTCGCACGGTCCGTCGCGTCGTTGCAGTCGTATCGCCGGGCCATCAGCGGGCCTCCTCGTGCAGCAGGTGGGTGGGGGGAAGGGGGGCGCTCACGGCAGTGCCTTGCGGGCCGTCGCGAAGCGGGGGCGGTTGTTGAGGTCGGGGTGGTCGGCGGCGTCGGCCCAGCCCAGCTCCTCGGCGAAGATCCACGGAACCTGCCCGCCCTGGGTGTCCGCGTGTTCGACGACGACGATGCCGCCGGGCCGCAGCAGCCGGTGCGCGGTCCGCTCGATGCCGCGGATGGTGTCGAGGCCGTCCTCGCCGGAGAAGAGCGCCATCTCCGGGTCGTGGTCGCGGGCCTCGGGGGCGACGTACTCCCACTCGGTGAGCGGGATGTACGGCGGGTTCGAGATCACCAGGTCGACCTGGCCGTCCAGCTCGGGCAGGGCTTCCAGGGCGTCGCCGTGGTGGACGGTGACCCGCGAGCCCTCCGCGTTCTTGCGGGCCCAGCGCAGGGCGTCCTCGGAAAGCTCCACGGCGTGCACGCGGGAGCGCGGCACCTCCTGCGCAAGGGCGAGCGCGATGGCTCCGGACCCGGTGCACAGGTCCACGATCAGCGGCTCGACGACGTCCATCGCCCGGACGGCCTGTATGGCCCAGTCCACGACCGACTCGGTCTCGGGCCGGGGCACGAACACCCCGGGCCCGACCTGCAGCTCCAGGTACCGGAAGAAGGCGCGCCCGGTGATGTGCTGGAGCGGCTCGCGCGCCTCGCGGCGGGCGACGGCCTCCCAGTAGCGGGCGTCGAAGTCCGCGTCCTTGACGCGGTGCAGTTCCCCCCGTTTGACGCCGTGGACGAAGGCCGCGAGCTCCTCGGCGTCGAAGCGCGGTGAGGGCACACCTGCGGCGGCCAGCCGCTGGGTGGCCTGGGCCACCTCGGCAAGCAGCAAGTTCACGCTGGTCCTCCGGGCTTGCTGTCGTACGGGGGAGGGGGGTCAGTTCGGGTTCGCGGCCGCGAGCTTGGCGGCCGAGTCCGTGTCGACGCACGACTGGATGACCGGGTCGAGGTCGCCGTCGAGCACCTGGTCCAAGTTGTACGCCTTGAAGCCGGTCCGGTGGTCCGAGAGCCGGTTTTCCGGGAAGTTGTACGTACGGATCTTCTCGGACCGGTCGACGGTGCGGACCTGGCTGCGGCGGGCGTCGGCGGCCTCCTGCTCGGCGGCCTCCTGGGCTGCGGCCAGCAGGCGGGAGCGCAGGATGCGCATGGCCTGCTCCTTGTTCTGGAGCTGGCTCTTCTCGTTCTGGCAGGACGCGACGACGCCGGTGGGCAGGTGGGTGATGCGGACGGCGGAGTCCGTGGTGTTGACGGACTGGCCGCCGGGGCCGGACGACCGGTACACGTCGATGCGCAGGTCGTTCTGGTTGATCTCGACCTCGACCTCCTCGGCCTCCGGGGTGACGAGCACGCCGGCGGCGGAGGTGTGGATGCGGCCCTGGGACTCGGTGGCCGGCACGCGCTGGACGCGGTGCACGCCGCCCTCGTACTTCAGGCGGGCCCACACGCCCTGGCCGGGCTCGGTGGCGCCGTTGCCGCCCTTGGTGCGGACGGAGACCTGGACGTCCTTGTAGCCGCCGAGCTCGGACTCGGTGGAGTCGATGATCTCGGTCTTCCAGCCGACGCGCTCGGCGTAGCGCAGGTACATGCGCAGCAGGTCGCCGGCGAACAGGGCGGACTCGTCGCCGCCCGCGCCCGCCTTGATCTCCAGCAGCACGTCCTTGTCGTCGCTGGGGTCGCGCGGGACGAGCAGCAGGCGGAGCTTCTCGGTGAGCTCCTCGCGGTGCGCGGTGAGCTCCTTGACCTCGGCTGCGAAGTCGGGGTCGTCCGCGGCGAATTCCTTCGCCGTGTCGATGTCGTCCGCCGACTGCTTCCACGCCCGGTAGGTGGCGATGATCGGGGTCAGCTCCGCGTAGCGCTTGTTCAGCTTGCGCGCGTTGGCCTGATCGGAGAAGACCGAAGGGTCGGCGAGCTTCTTCTCGAGGTCGGCGTGTTCGCCGACCAGTTCCTCGACCGCCTCGAACATCGGGGGCTCCTGGGGTGAAAAGTACGAAAAAATGGCTGCGGGACGACAAAGGCGCCGGCCCGGCCGCGCCCGCATGAGCGGGGTGCGGCCGGGGTCCGGCGCCGTGGGCTCGCTACTTCGAGCCGGCAGCCTTGCCGAAGCGGGCCTCGAAGCGGGCGACACGGCCACCGGTGTCGAGGATCTTCTGCTTGCCCGTGTAGAACGGGTGGCACTCGGAGCAGACCTCGGCACGGATGGTGCCCTCGGTCAGGGTGCTACGGGTGGTGAACGACGCGCCGCAGGTGCAGCTGACCTGGGTCTCGACGTACTCGGGGTGAACATCGCGCTTCAAGGTGTCTCCTAGATTCGGGAGGGCACCGGGTCGCAGGGGCCGAATTGCCGCGTGCGTGAACCGGGGCCGACAGACCAGTCTGCCAGGACCGGGCTGCCTGTCAAAATTCCGGGAACGCCCTCCTCAACCACGAGGGCCGGGCGTCTATTCCGTTCCCCCGCGATCCCGCCCGGGCGAGCCCTTCGCGGGGGTGGCGGGCGGCCCCGCCGCGGCGTGCGCTAGCGGACGATGTCGCCGGCCGCGCTCTTGTCACCGGCGGAGTTCGCCGTGGCCTCGGCCGGGACCGGCTGCTCGGCCAGCAGGGCGTCCCAGACCATCTTGGACTCCTTGGCGAGCGGTGCGACGCGGTTGGGGTCGTAGCGGTCCGGGGTCACCGGCAGGGTGATCATGTGCATGTTCTGGGCGTCGATGCCCTGCAGGCTCTGGGCGAAGCCCATGAGGGACTTCACGTCGCCGAGCGGCTTGTCGGTGGTGAGCGCCTTGGTACCGGTGTCGGCGAGGTCGAGCAGCCGTTTGGGGTTGTCGAAGACGCCGATGCTCTTGACCTGCTTGATCAGGGCCTTGATGAAGGCCTGCTGGAGCTGTATTCGGCCGAGGTCGCTGCCGTCGCCGACGCTCTTGCGGGTGCGGACCAGGCCCAGTGCCTGCTCGCCGTTGAGGCGGTTGGTGCCGGCCGCCAGGTTGAGGTGGCTGCCGTCGTCCTTGATCGGCTTGGTCGTGGTCACCTCGACGCCGCCGAGGTTGTCGATGATCTTCTTGAAGCCCGTGAAGTCGACCTCGATGTAGTGGTCCATGCGGATCCCCGACATCTTCTCGACGGTCTTGACCGCACAGGCCGCCCCGCCGATGGTGAAGGCCTCGTTGAACTGCGAGCGCGAGCTGCCGCGGTCGGTCTTGCCGTTGCTCGTGGTGCACGAGGGGCGGTTGACGATGGTGTCGCGCGGGATCGACACGACGGTGGCCTTCTTGTGGCCCTCGTACAGGTGGACGATCATCGCGGTGTCGGAGCGGGCCGAGCCGCCGTCGTCGCGGCCGTACTCGCCGTTGGCGCCGGCCCGGGAGTCGGAGCCGAGGACGAGGATGTCCATCGAGCCGTTGTCCACGTTCTGGGGACGGTCGGCGCCGAGCGCCTGGTCGATGTCGACCGTCTTCAGATTCCCGCTGATCTTGAAGTAGAACCAGCCGAGTCCCGCCCCGCCGAGGAGAACCACGCCGGCCGCGGTCCAGGCGGCCGCGGCCAGGGCCTTGCGCTTCGCCGGTTTCGGCCGGCCCCGGTCCGCGGCGGCGCGCCGCCCCCCGCCCCTGCTCTCCTCGCTCATGCTCTCCTCAGTTCTGGGTGCGGGCCCGGCCGTCCGTCCGGCCTCGGGCTTCCCCCGCCTGCCCCTTGACACAGACGGGGGAACGCCTCCGGGGGTTCCACGGCCCGGCCGTCCACCGCCCGCGGGGACCGCGGATGTGGCGAAGCTCGCACGCAGGGCCGGACCGGGCGGGGCGCACGGGCCGGAAGGGCCGTACGGGGCCGCAGGGGCCGCGCTGGGCGCCGTACGGGGACCCCCGCGACCAACACGGGCGATTCCGTGCCCGTACGGCCCCGCAGCCGCGTACCGGCCCCGTCGCTCCGTACGGGCGGAAAACGCGGGACCGCCCCCGCCGCGGCTGCGGTGGGGGCGGTCCCGGTGTGGTGCCGTGACGGCGGTCAGTCGTCGTTCTTGCCCGCCGGCGTCGTCTTGGCGATCTGCATCAGGAACTCGGCGTTCGACTTCGTCTGCTTCATCTTGTCGAGCAGCAGCTCGATGGCCTGCTGCGAGTCGAGCGCGTGCAGCACCCGGCGCAGCTTCCAGACGATGGAGAGCTCCTCGCTGTTGAGGAGGATCTCCTCCTTGCGGGTGCCCGACGGGTCGACGTCGACGGCCGGGAAGATGCGCTTGTCGGCGAGCTTCCGGTCGAGCTTGAGCTCCATGTTGCCGGTGCCCTTGAACTCCTCGAAGATCACCTCGTCCATGCGCGAGCCGGTGTCGACCAGCGCGGTGGCCAGGATGGTCAGCGAGCCGCCGTCCTCGATGTTGCGCGCGGCACCGAAGAAGCGCTTCGGCGGGTACAGCGCGGTCGAGTCGACACCACCGGACAGGATGCGGCCGGAGGCGGGCGCCGCGAGGTTGTACGCGCGGCCCAGGCGGGTGATGGAGTCCAGCAGGACGACCACGTCGTGGCCCAGCTCGACGAGGCGCTTGGCGCGCTCGATGGCCAGCTCGGCCACGGTGGTGTGGTCCTCGGCCGGGCGGTCGAAGGTCGAGGAGATGACCTCGCCCTTGACCGACCGCTGCATGTCGGTGACCTCTTCCGGACGCTCGTCGACGAGGACGACCATCAGGTGGCACTCGGGGTTGTTCGTGGTGATCGCGTTGGCGATCGCCTGCATGATCATGGTCTTGCCGGTCTTCGGCGGGGCCACGATCAGACCGCGCTGGCCCTTGCCGATCGGCGACACCAGGTCGATGATGCGCGTCGTCAGCACACCCGGGTCGGTCTCCAGGCGGAGCCGGTCCTGCGGGTAGAGCGGGGTCAGCTTCTGGAACTCGGGGCGACCGCGACCGGATTCGGGCGCCATGCCGTTGACGGAGTCCAGGCGCACGAGCGCGTTGAACTTCTCGCGGCGCTCGCCGTCCTTGGGCTGGCGCACGGCACCGGTGATGTGGTCACCCTTGCGCAGACCCGCCTTGCGGACCTGGGCGAGGGACACGTACACGTCGTTGGGGCCGGGCAGGTAGCCCGAGGTCCGGATGAACGCGTAGTTGTCGAGGATGTCGAGGATGCCCGCGACGGGGATCAGGACGTCGTCGTCGGCGACCTGCGGCTCGCCCGGGGCGAACTCGTCGCGGCCGCGACGGCCACGGCGGTCGCGGTAGCGGCCGCGACGGCCGCGGCGGCCGCCCTCGTCCTCGAAGTCGTCCTGCGGCCCGGCGTCCTGGCGGCCCTGCTGGCCGCCCTGCTGGCCCTGACCGCGGCCGCCCTGCTGGCGGTCACGGTCGCCCCGGCCGCCGCCCTGGCCCTGGCCGGGGGCGCCCTGGCCCTGCTCGTCGGTCTTGGCACCGCGCTCACGGCGGTCGCGCTGACGCTCACCGCGCTCCCCGCGCTCACCGCGGTCGCGGCGGTCGCGGCGGCCGCGGCCCTCGCCCTCCTGGCCGCCCTGGGCGGGCGCGGAGACGGCGGTGGAGGCCTCGGCCTTGGTCTCGGCGGGCGCGGCGACCGTGGCGGTCTCGGGCTTGGCCTCGACGGTCACGGTGGCGGCGGCCGCGTTCTCCGGGCTGCCGGAGGGGGCGGTGGCACGGCGGCGGCGGCGCTCACCGGCCGGGGCCTCGTCGCGCTCGGCTTCGCTCGTGCGGGCGGTGCCCCCGGCCGGCTGGCCCGGGATCTCGATCTGCGCCGGGGCGGCGGGCTTCTCGGCGGGCACCTCGGCGGCGGCCTCGCCCGTGCGGGCCTTGCTGGTGGCGCGGCGCTTCGGCTTGGCCTCGGCGGCCTCGGCTGCGGGGGCCGCGGCCTTGGCGGTGCTACCGCCCGCCTGCGCCTCCTTGATGACCTCGATCAGCTGGCTCTTGCGCATGCGCGCGGTGCCCCTGATACCGAGGCCCGACGCGACCTGCTGCAGCTCGGCCAGGACCATGCCTTCGAGGCCGGTGCCGGAGCGGCGGCGCTTGGGCGCGGAGGCCGCGGCGGGAGCGCTGGTGTCGACGGAGGTGTCGGCAGCGCCCATCAGATCGGTGGTGTCGCTCACGAAGGGTCCTTCCCTGGAGCGGACGTCGGCCTGTCTGGCTCGGCGACCGGTTGTGCTGTCCGGCAGCAGTCCTAGGTGTGTGGACTGCGCCGGGGCGGTGGTCCGCCGGTAGAGGTACGGCGGAGAGAAACGTGCATGAGTGGTTCCGGCGAGAGGCCCCCGAGCTGGAAGCGTGGGAAGTTCACGCCGATTCCGATTCCGGAGCGTGCTCGAAACTGCCGGAGTGATCAAAGCAGTCGGGGAGGCTCCCGGAAGAAAGGTGGTCCCTGATGGGGACACTGAGCGCCGAGCCAAGGCGGCTTCGGCTGCGCACTTGAGAGTAACACTACCGGATCCAACAGATATTCCCCCTCTCAATCACCGGCAATCGCGCCGTCCGCGCGGGCGGCCTGCCCTGGCCGCCCGCCCCTCGGCTGACCCGCCCGTACGGCTAGCCGCCCTGGGTACCCAGCGGAAGTACGCTCGCGCCCGCGGCGTCGAGGGCCAGCCGGTTGGCCGCCCACCCCTCGCCCGCGAGCTGCGCGACCTTGTCGGCCGCGCCGCCTTCGGCCAGCGCGAGGACCGTGGGGCCCGCGCCGGAGATGACCGCGGGGATCCCGTCCGCCCGCAGTCGGTTGACGAGTGCCACGCTCTCGGGCATCGCCGGGGACCGGTACTCCTGGTGGAGCCGGTCTTCGGTGGCCGGCAGGAGCAGCTCGGGACGCCTGGTCAGGGCCTCCACGAGCAGCGCCGCACGGCCCGCGTTGACGGCCGCGTCCACGTGGGGGACGGTGCGCGGCAGCAGGCCGCGCGCGGTCTCGGTGAGGACGGGCTTGGAGGGGACGAAGACCACCGGAACGATGGAATCGGAGGGCTCCATGCGGATGGCCTTGGCGCTGCCCCCGTCCATCCAGGCCAGGGTGAAGCCGCCGAGCAGGCAGGCGGCGACGTTGTCGGGGTGGCCCTCGATCTCGGTGGCGAGCTCCAGCAGGGCCGCGTCGTCGAGCCTGGCCTCGCCGCCTATGGTGACGGCGCGGGCGGCGACGATGCCGGCGCAGATGGCTGCGGAGGAGGAGCCGAGGCCGCGTCCGTGCGGGATGCGGTTGGCGCAGACGACCTCCAGGCCGCGCGGCTGCCCGCCCAGCAGGTCGAAGGCGGTGCGCATGGAGCGTACGAGCAGGTGGCTCTCGTCCCGCGGGAGGGTGTCGGCGCCCTCGCCGGCGATGTCGATGTCCAGGCCGGAGTCGGCCACCCGGACGACCACGTCGTCGTAGAGCCCCAGGGCCAGACCGAGGGCGTCGAAGCCCGGGCCGAGGTTGGCGCTGCTGGCAGGGACGCGCACCCGTACGGCGGCGGCGCGGAACGCTGGACCGGCCATCGTCCGATGACACTCCTTGTGACTGTGCGAGAAGTTCGCTGCGAATGTACTGGAGAAGGTACGACACCCGGGGGCCCTCGGGGCAGCACCGCGGTCATATGCACGGTGGCGGATGTCAGTACAGCGTATCGAAGGAAGGTTCTCCCGCGACATAGGGCGCACGGGAGGCGCACGATGCGTGTCGCCTCCTCCAGCCGGAATTCCGCTGGGTTTTGCCGCCGTACGACCCGAGTTGCCGGATTCCACGAGCCTTCCGGAGCGGATCCGGAACGCCCGGGAAGACCCTGCCGAGGGTACGGAATCCGGCAACTCGGCGCGGACCGCCGGTGCTTCGGCGGTCCGCGCCGGTCGGACGGGACCTCGGGCCGGGGCTCAAGCCAGGGCTTGAACCGGGGCTCGAACCGACCCTCGGGGCCGGCCTCAGACCAGGCCGAGGCGGACGGCCGCGGCCTCCGCGTCCACCGGAACGGTGACGGGCTGCGGAGCGCCGGCGACCGCCCAGTCGGGGTCCTTCAGGCCGTTGCCCGTGACCGTGCACACGATCTTCTGGCCGGGGTCGACCAGGCCCTGCTCGGCGGCCTTGAGCAGGCCGGCGACCGAAGCGGCCGAGGCGGGCTCGACGAAGACGCCCTCCTGCGCGGCCAACAGCCGGTAGGCGGCCAGGATCTGGCGGTCCGTCACCTCGTCGATGAAACCGCCCGACTCGTCCCGCGCGGCGAGCGCGTGCTCCCACGAGGCCGGGTTGCCGATCCGGATCGCGGTGGCGATCGTCTGCGGCTCCTTGACGACCTCACCGCGCACGATGGGCGCGGAACCGGACGCCTGGAAACCCCACACGCGGGGCGTACGGGAGGCCAGGCCGTCGGCCTTGTACTCCTTGAAGCCCCTCCAGTACGCCGTGATGTTGCCGGCGTTGCCGACCGGCAGCACGTGGACGTCGGGGGCGTCGCCGAGCGCGTCCACGATCTCGAACGCGGCCGTCTTCTGGCCCTCGATGCGCACCGGGTTGACGGAATTGACCAGCGCCACCGGGTAGTTGTCGGAGAGCGCGCGGGCCAGGTCCAGGCAGTCGTCGAAATTGCCGTCCACCTGAAGGATCTTGGCGCCGTGCACGAGCGCCTGGCCCATCTTGCCGAGCGCGATCTTCCCGCGGGGCACGAGGACCGCGGAGACCATCCCGGCGCGCACCGCGTACGCGGCCGCGGAGGCCGAGGTGTTGCCCGTGGAGGCGCAGATGACGGCCTTGGCGCCGTCCTCCTTGGCCTTGGTGATCGCCATGGTCATGCCGCGGTCCTTGAAGGACCCGGTGGGGTTCGCGCCCTCGACCTTGAGGTGCACCTCGCAGCCCGTGCGCTCGGACAGGACCTGCGCGGGTACGAGGGGAGTACCGCCCTCGCGGAGCGTCACCACCGGCGTCGTGTCCGTGACCGGCAGACGGTCCCGGTACTCCTCGATGATGCCGCGCCACTGGTGGGTCCGATTGCTGCTCATGGGTCCTTACTCCCCTTCAACACGCATGATGCTGGCGACACCGCGGACGGTGTCCAGCTTCCGCAGCGCCTCGACGGTCCCGGAGAGGGAGGCGTCGGGTGCGCGGTGGGTGACGACGACGAGGGAGGCCTCGCCGTCCTTGCCCTTCTGCCGGACGGTGTCGATCGACACACCGTGCTCCGCGAAGACGGTCGCCACCTGGGCGAGGACACCCGGCTTGTCCGCCACATCGAGGCTGATGTGGTAGCGGGTGACGACGTCCCCCATGGGGCTGACCGGCAGCTGGGTGTAGGCCGACTCGCCGGGCCCCGTTGCCTCGGCGAGCTTGTTCCGGCAGACGGCGACGAGGTCGCCCAGGACCGCCGAGGCGGTCGGCGAACCGCCCGCGCCGGGCCCGTAGAACATGAGCCGCCCGGCCGCCTCCGCCTCGACGAAGACGGCGTTGTACGCCTCGCGGACGGAGGCCAGCGGGTGGCTGAGCGGGATCATCGCCGGGTGCACGCGCGCCGTGACGGACCCGCCGTCGGCGGCCCGCTCGCAGATCGCGAGCAGCTTGATGGTGCAGCCCATGCGCTTGGCGGAGGCGAAGTCGGAGGCGGTGACCTCGGTCATGCCCTCGCGGTAGACGTCGTCGAGCCGGACTCGGGTGTGGAAGGCGATCCCGGCCAGGATGGCGGCCTTGGCGGCGGCGTCGTAGCCCTCGACGTCGGCGGTCGGGTCGGCCTCGGCGTAGCCCAGGGCGGTGGCCTCGTCCAGGGCCTCCTGGTAGCCGGCGCCGGTGGAGTCCATCTTGTCGAGGATGAAGTTCGTCGTGCCGTTGACGATGCCCATCACCCGGTTGATCTTGTCGCCGGCGAGGGACTCGCGCAGCGGGCGGATCAGCGGGATGGCGCCGGCCACGGCGGCCTCGTAGTACAGGTCCAGCCCGGCCTGTCCGGCGGCCGCGTGCAGGGCTGCGCCGTCCTGGGCGAGGAGCGCCTTGTTCGCCGAGACGACGGAGATGCCGTGGTCGAAGGCGGTGGTGATGAGGCTGCGGGCCGGCTCGATGCCGCCGATGACCTCGATGGCGACGTCGATGTCTCCCCGTTTCAGCAGGGCGGTCGCATCGGTGGTGATCAGCGCGGGGTCGATGCCCTCGCGCACCTTGGAGGGACGGCGCACGGCGACACCCGCCAGCTCGACGGGCGCGCCGATCCTGGCCGTCAGATCGTCGGCGTGCGTCGTCATGATGCGCGCCACCTCTGAGCCGACCACTCCACAGCCCAGCAGCGCCACCTTCAGCGGACGCGTACGCATCATTCGACCTACGCCTTTCGATCTTCCATCGGCACCCGGCGGGCGGATTTGCACGCCGGGTTTGAACCAGTCTCACCCAATGGACACGAGTTTCCATCCTCGGTCCATTGAATGAGACAGCTATTTCATCATCCGAGGTCGAGACGCAGGAGATCTTCCTCCGTCTCGCGCCGGACGATCACCCGCGCCACCCCGTCGCGCACGGCGACGACGGGCGGACGCAGTGCGTGGTTGTAGTTGCTGGCCATGGAGCGGCAGTACGCCCCGGTGGCGGGTACGGCGATCAGGTCGCCCGGGGCCAGGTCGGCCGGCAGGTAGGCGTCCTTGACCACGATGTCACCGCTCTCGCAGTGCTTGCCGACGACGCGGGCGAGCACCGGTTCGGCGTCGGAGGTGCGGGAGACGAGGGTGACGGAGTACTCGGCGTCGTACAGGGCGGTGCGGATGTTGTCGGACATGCCGCCGTCCACGGACACGTACGTGCGCAGACCCTGCAGCGGCTTGATCGTCCCGACCTCGTAGAGCGTGAACGCGGTCGGCCCGACGATGGCCCGGCCCGGCTCGACGGAGATGCGCGGTGCGCGCAGCCCGGCCGCCTCGCACTCGCGGTCGACGATCTCCTTCAGCGCCTTGGCGATCTCGTGGGGCTCGCGCGGGTCGTCGGAGGAGGTGTAGGCGATGCCGAGGCCGCCGCCGAGGTCGATCTCGGGCAGCTCGATGCCGTGCTCGTCGCGTACGTCGGCCAGCAGCCGGACGACGCGGCGGGCGGAAACCTCGAAGCCCGCCATGTCGAAGATCTGCGAGCCGATGTGCGAGTGGACGCCGAGCAGCTCCAGCGAGTCGTGCCCGAGGGCGCGGCGCACGGCCTCGGCGGCGGAACCGTCGGCGACGGCGATGCCGAACTTCTGGTCCTCGTGGGCGGTGGCGATGAACTCGTGGGTGTGCGCTTCCACGCCCACCGTCACGCGGATCTGCACGGGCTGCCGTACGCCCAGCTCACGGGCGACGTGCGCGACGCGGGCGATCTCCTGGAAGGAGTCGAGGACGATCCGCCCGACGCCGGCCTCGACGGCGCGGGTGATCTCCGCCCCGGACTTGTTGTTGCCGTGGAAGGCGATGCGCTCGGCCGGCATCCCGGCGGCGAGGGCGGTGGCCAGCTCCCCGCCGGAGCACACGTCCAGATTCAGCCCCTCCTCCTTGAGCCACTTCACGACGGCCTTGGAAAGGAACGCCTTCCCGGCATAAAACACATCGGCATCCGGCCCGAAGGCGTGGGCCCACGCCCGGCACCGGTCCCGGAAGTCCTCCTCGTCGAGGAAGTAGGCGGGGGTCCCGAACTCCTCGGCGAGCCGGGTGACCTCGACCCCGCCGACGCTCACCACCCCGTCGTCGTTCCGCCGGACGGTCCGGGACCACACCTTCTCGTCGAGGGCGTTCAGGTCGGCGGGCGGCGGGGTGTAGTGGCCCTCGGGCAGGACGTCGGCGTGGCGGGGGCCGGCGGGGTGCGCGGAACGGCTCATCGGTATCTCTCTTCGCGGATCACAGGCAGTCGGGTGCGGGGATGCCGAGCAGGGCCAGGCCGCCGGCCAGCACCGTCCCGGCGGCTTCGGCAAGGGCGAGCCGGGCGCGGTGGGCGGCCGAGGGTTTCTCGTCCCCCTTGGGCAGGACGCGGTACTGGAAGTCGAGCAGCACGTCGGCCAGCTCGACGAGGTGCCTGACCAGCCGCTCCGGCGCACGGTGGTGCGCGGCGGCCTCAAGGACGAGCGAATGATCGGCGAGCACGCGCAACAACCCGGCGCAGTCACCGAACCCGGCTCCCTGCACGGGCAGCAACTCGGGCCCGAACCCGAGCAGCCGGGCATTGCGCGCCAGCCCAACAGCACACGCGTGCGCGTACCGGACCCGGAAGAACTCACTGGACTCGTCCTGCACGAGCAGCGTGTCGCCGAACGAAGGCGTCTCACGGGCCGGAACGCACAGCATGGCCCAGACGGCGGCATCACGCCCGAACCGCGCGACGACGTCCCCGTCCCGCCGGGCGACGGGCGCGACGTTCGGCGGCGGCTCCGCACCGGAGACCCTCTGACTCGACAGGATCCGCCCGACGGCACGCCCGACGACTACGGCGCGCAACTCGCCGGCGACAGGAGGAGGTGCGGCGGAGACGGCGGGAAAGGCACCCACGAGGCGCAGCGCGTCGCGCACCACGTCAACGGAGGACCGCTCCTCCAGGACGAAGTTCAGGAAGCCGGCGCCGGTGACCTCGACACGGGCGATCCCGGCCTCTGCACCCAGCCGGCCGGCCAGCACTCGGGCCACGTCACCGGGCGGACGGCCGGCCGCCTTGGCGACCTGGAAGGCGACGGGGGTGGCGTACTCCCCCACCCCACCGGGACGGGTCCGCTCGACGACCACCCGCGCGGGCACCGCGGCACCCACGGGCAGCTCCCCGTCCTCGACGGCGCAGCGCACGGCGCGCACGACGGTGCGGGTGAGATCGGCGGGGGTCACGGGACCAGCCTAGGGGAGACACCCCACGGTCACGCGAACGGTTTCGCCATGTGAACAGTGGCCCGAACAACCCGGCGCCGAGAAGCCCGGCATCGCGCCAGCAGGAACGAAGGGGGCTAGCCCCTCCCCCTCCCGGCGGGAGCCCCTTCACGCCCTTCCCGATCGCGCCGCTCGACGAGCCTGCGCACGACCCGCACCAGCTCGGCGGGCTCGAAGGGCTTGGCGATGAACGCGTCGACCCCGGCCTCGATCCCGTTTTCCACCTCGTGCTGCGTACAGGCGCTGACGATGGCGACGGGCAGATGACGCGTCCGCGGATCGGCCTTGAGCTGCGTGGCGGCCCCGAGCCCGTCCAACCGCGGCATGACCACGTCCAGCGTGATCACATCGGGAGCCACCTCGTGCACGACGTCCAGACACTCGGCACCATCGCTCGCGGTCACGACCTCGAAGCCCTCCAGCTCGAGATTGACCTTGATCAGCTGCCGGATGACCTTGTTGTCGTCGACAACAAGCACCCGACCCGAGGCGCCTGGCACAACTCGAGAGTAGGTCCGCTCCCGCCCCCGCGTCCGGGTTTTCGCCACTTCCACCCCGTCCGAGCGACCCGGGCGCCCCTCCCCGGGAAACGGTTACTGATCACCCCGCGGAAGCTGGTAGTGTTCAACCCGTCGCCGCACAGCGAACGACACGCCCCCGTAGCTCAGGGGATAGAGCAACGGCCTCCGGAGCCGTGTGCGCAGGTTCGAATCCTGCCGGGGGCACTTCTGCCGGACCAGCGAAACCACTCGCTGACCAGCGCAAGTGCCAAAGACGAAGCCCCGAACTCAGTCCCACTGAGTCCGGGGCTTTCTCGTTGTCTCTCATTGTCTCTCACTGTTCACGAGCGAGTGGCGCGTGAGCGGCTCACGCCCCTACGCCGCGCCTCGGCGCGACGGGGGACTGTTCGCCCTCCCCTATGCGGAAGCAGGGCCCGGACCGCTCGTCGGGGTCCGGGCCCTGCCCCGTGCGGTGCCGCCCCGGGGCGGCGGTGCGTCAGCTCTGTGCGGTGTCCTCGCCCGCCTGCCCGGCGCCCTCAGCTGCGCCGGTCTTCTCGCGCATCTTGCGCAGCAGCTCCGCCTTCTTGTCGGCGGCACCCTGGCGGTCGAGGTTGCGGTGCGGACCGTTGTTCTGCCGTTCGGCGCGGGACAGCCGCTTGCGCTGGCCGCCGCCCTGGCCCACGGGGTTGTTGATGTTCTTGCTCTTGGTCACGGGTTCTGCCGGTCCTGGTGTGAAGTGATCTAAGGATTCATCGGTGGGTGACGGGCGGCGACGTCGAACGATGTCAGCAGGGCCCGTCACGCTCTCACTCGTAAACCGGTGTCTGGAAGAACATGACCACGACGCTACCCGGTTCCGTCGGCCCCGCGCACAAGCTTTTCGCCGCCCCGGCGTCGGCGGGGACTGCGGCGAGCGCCCCGGGCCAGCCGTGCCCTTCCGGGAATCCCAGCGCCCCGCCCGGCGGGCTACCTCGGCGACGGGCGGGCCGGCGCGGCGCCAGTTCGTGATGCAGGTGGACCGCGGGTCGTACGGGCGGCGCGCCAGCGCCGAGGTGGTGGCATACCGTCCCCGGCGTGTGGGCCGACTTCAAGGAAGCGCTGACCGAAGCCGTACTTCGCCAGGCGTGAGCCGGCCCTGATGCCCCGCCCGTGCCTTCTGCTGAGTGTGGCACGTCGGTAAGTCCGCTCCCCCGTTCACCCGTGACCGTCCGCGCTGCCGTCGACTGCGGCCAGCCCAGTGGCGGTGTCGGGAACCGTCAGCGCGGCTGGTCCGGGCGGGTGGGGTGCGGTCCCGCGGTCAGGCCGGTGGCTTCTCGACGGGCGCGTCGCTGCCGGCCCAGACGTAGACGCACGGCAGGTCCAGCCGCGGTCTTGCCGGCGCTCGCCCCGAATGTCGTGGGGCGCCTCAGGGGGTGGTTGTGGGGAGGTGGGTGGTGAGCCAGGTGGTGGCCAGGGTGGAGACTTCTTCCAGGGCGCCCGGTTCCTCGAAGAGGTGGGTGGCGTCCTCGATGACCTCCAGGCGGTTCTCGCAGCGGAGTTGGGCCTGGGCCTCGCGGTTCAGGGCGAGGACCTGGGTGTCGTCGCCGCCGACGATGAGGAGGGTCGGGGCGCGGACTGCGGGGAGAGAGGTCGCCAGGTCGGGACGGCCGCCGCGGGAGACCACCGCGTAGACCGGGCAGTCCGGGGATGTTGCTGCGGTGAGGGCTGCGGCTGCGCCGGTGCTCGCGCCGAAGTAGGCCAGGTCGACCTCCGGGCTGCGGGTGCGGAGCCAGGTCGTGGCGGCGGCCAGGCGGGCCGACAGGGTGGGGATGTCGAAGACGTGGGCGCGGGTCTGTTCCTCGGCCGGGGTGAGGAGGTCGAAGAGGAGCGTGCCCAGGCCGGCGCGGTTCAGGGCCGAGGCCACCTGGCGGTTGCGGGGGCTGTGGCGGCTGCTGCCCGAGCCGTGGGCGAAGACCACCACCGCGCGGGCGTTCGGCGGGAGGGTGAGTTCCCCGGGGAGGGCGAAGCCCGCCGCGTCGATCACGACGTCGATCGTCGTTCGGGTTGGGCTCATGGCGGTGCCTTCGGGGGGTTGGGGGGCGTCGTCCCGCTCGCCGCTCGGGTGAGGAGGGCGATGACCTCCTCGTCGGGGGTCTGGGAGAAGTCCTGGTACCACTGGCCCACGGCGGAGAAGCCGGCCGGGGTGGCCAGGAAGACCACGTCGTCCGCCGCCTCCGACAGGCGGGACACCGCGTCCGGAGGGGCCACCGGGGCCGCCATGACCACCTTGGCCGCGCCCTGGGCCCGTACGACGCGGCAGGCCGCGGCGGCCGTGGCGCCGGTGGCGATGCCGTCGTCGACCACGATCGCCGTGCGGGCGCGCAGCGTGACGCGGGAGCGCCCGGCGCGGAAGCGGTGGGCCTGGCGGGACAGTTCCTCCTGTTCCGCCGCCTCCACCTCGGCGATGTCCTGCGGCGTGATGCGGCCGCGGCGGACGATGTCGTCGCTGATGACGCGTACGCCGCCTTCGCCGATGGCGCCGAAGGCGAGCTCGCGCTGGTACGGGACCCCGAGCTTGCGCACGACGATCACGTCGAGGGGTGCGTGGAGGGCGTGGGCCACGTGGAAGGCCACCGGCACCCCGCCCCGGGGCAGGCCCAGCACCACGGGGTTCTCCGGCTCGTACTTCCGGAGGGCCTCGGCGAGTCGTCGTCCCGCGTCGTCGCGGTCGGTGAAGAGCACCTGGTCTCGCCGCCTCGTCTTGGCGTTCGATTCGACCTCTTCTTCGAGAGGAACTCATCGGGGTCGTTTGTGCAAGTGGTGGTTCCGGTGATCCGTACGAGGGAGGGGTCCCGGGGTCTGTGGGATCGGGGGGTGGGTAGGGGTGGGGAGCGTGCGTAGGTTGGCGGTGGGGCCGGGACGAGGACGGGGCAGCGCGATGCGTGGACTGGTGGAGACGGCGCGGCGGTGGGCGGCCGAGGGGCGGACGGGGTTCTTGGCGCGGCCGGTGGCCGAGCAGGGGTTCGGGCCGCGTGACCCTGCGGGGGCCCTGCTGCTGGACGCGCGCGGGGAGTGCGTCGGGTCGCTGTACCGGGGTGTGTTCGACGCCGAGCTACTGGCGGAGGCCGGGGGCTGGACGCCGGGGGCCACCGCCCGGGTGTGCGAGGTGTCGGTCGGGCCGGAGGAGGCGGCCGGGGCGAGGCTGACCTGTGGGGGCCGGGCCGAGATCCTGCTGCAGCCGCTGGCTTCGGTGCCGGCGCAGTGGTGGGAGCTGCTGGCCGCGGGGGTGGGGGCGGCGCTCGTGACCCGGCTGAACGAGCAGGCGGACCGGGCGGTCAGCGAGGTGGTCCGGGCCGTCGACTCCCCCGCCGACGAGGCCGGCCGGCGGGCCGGTGAGCTGCTGGCGACGCGCTGGCCCGGGCGGGACGCCGTGTACGGGGATTCCGGGCTGGTGCTCGTGGAGGCGTACCCGTCGGCGCCCCACGTGGTGGTCGGCGGGCCCGAGGAGGGGGAGCTCGCGCAGCTCATCGGGGCCCAGGCGCGGCTCCTTGGTTGGGGTGCGCAGTACGTGGGCACGGTCGCGGAAGCCGAGGAGCTGCTGGTGGCGCGCCGGGACGCGGCCTGCCTGGTGATGCTGAGCCACGATCCGGAGTTCGACGTGCCGACGCTGCGGGCAGCGCTCGCGCTCGGCATCCCGTACGTGGGGGCGCTGGGCTCACGGAAGACCACCGTCCGGCGGCGGGAGGGGCTGGAGGCGGCCGGGGTGGCGGAGGGCGAGGTGGCGCGGGTGCACGGGCCGATCGGGCTCGACCTGGGCGCCCGTACGCCGGCGGAGACGGCTCTCGCGATCTGCGCCGAGATCCTGGCGGTGCTCAGCGGGCGCGAGGCGCGGGGCGGCAGCCCGGGGGCGCCGGGCACGCCGGGGGCGCCGGCTGTGCCCGGCCTGCGGGAGTCGGGCGGACCGCTGCGGTAGCCGGCCGGCCGGACGAGCGGGCGGACGGGCGGACGGGCTTGGGTGTCACTTGCCGAGGGCTCGCTTGAGCTGGGCCTTGGTCATCTCCGAGCGGCCGCGGATGTTGCGCTGCCTGGCCTCCTCGTAGAGCTGCGCGTGCGTGGGTCCCTGGGCGCCCGAGTGGGAGCGCAGGCCGCCGCGGCGCGACGAGGACATGTCCTCCAGGGACAGACGGCTCGCGGTCTCGGACTCTCCGGCGCGGGCCCGCTCCTTGTTGACCGTCCGGGCGGCGATCTCCTTGGCCTCTTCTTCGGGGACGCCGCGTTCCTCGGCACTCTCCTTGATGTGTTCGTACTGGCGTTCGCGCTTGGGGGAGGATCCGCGGGGCATGGCGTGACCCCTCCTTCCAATTCGGGCTCCTGCCCGCCTACCCTCCGCAGCGGCTGCCAGTCGTCCGGCTTTCACATTTCTCGCTCCCATCAGGCGAATACCGGGCGAAGCCGGGAATATGACCTGTATGGACACGACACTGAGCTACCTCGCGGTCGATGCGACCCTCGGCGACATCGTGTGGTTCCTCCTCGTGGGCATCGCGATCGCCGGGTTCCTGCTCGCCGGTTTCAAGCTGGGCCAGCGCGTCCGGGCCAAGGAGCCCCCGCCGCCCACCCCCGAGAGCCAGCCGCACCTGCCCGACGGCGGGGCGGTCCACGAGGTGCGCGAGGAGCGCGACCAGGTGGAGATCCCGGAAGGCGGACTGCGCCCCCACGAGATGCAGGGGTACGGCAACTTCGGTGACACCACGTCGGCCCACCCCGACGAGGTCCGCCACCGGCGCGAGTCCGGCTACGAACGCCCCAAGGGGCCCGGACCGCACCCCCAGCCCGGCTCGCCGCCGAACTCGGGACGCGGCGCCCACGCCTGACCGCCCCCGGCGCGCCGCCGCCCCCGCCCCCGCCCGCTCACTCACCGTCCCTGACCTGCGCCGCCCGCCCGCGGCGCAGGTCAGACGTCTGTGCGGAGCCTGAGCACCTCGGGCGGGGGGTGCCGGGTGGAGGTGTGCCGGACCTCGGCCGCCAGCGGCGGGTCCAGGCGGCGGTACGGGACCTCGCCGATACCGATCGCGGTCGCGGTGGCCCCCGTGACCGCCGTGGCCCCCGTGGCCCCCGTGGCCGCGGTGACCCCCGTGACCTCCGTCGGCCCCGTGGCCCCCGTAGCCCCCGTAGCCCCCGTAGCGTCCGTGCCCGCCGCGGGCGCGGTGCCGTCGGCCGCCTCCGCCCGCCGGGCCAGCTCCGCCGCCAGTTCCGCCCGCTGCGCGGCCGTCAGCGGGCTCGACACCAGCGGCGTCTCGTCCTCGACCGGCAGGACCAGCACCAGCGCCTGCGGGCGGCGCGGGGTGCCGGTGTAGCCGACCACCGCCGCGTCCCGCACCTCGGTGTGCCGCAGCTTCCGCCAGCCGCGGCGGCCCGTCGGGTATGCCTGGTCCAGCCGCTTGACGACCAGGCCTTCGATGCCGCTGGCGGGGAGGGTCTCGTACCAGGTCTCGGCGAGCTCCGGGTCGGTGGTCATCGGGACCGGCTGGAGCGGCGGGCCGAGCGGGAGCAGCAGGTCCAGCAGAAGGGCCCGGCGCCGCTCGTACGGGCGCCCGCGCACGTCCTCCCCGGCCAGTTCGAGGACGTCGAAGGCGGCGTACGAGGCCGGCAGGCTCTCTGCGAGGACGACGGCCTTGGCCGCGGTGGCCGCCGCCCGCCGTTGGACGAGGGCGAAGTCGGTGCGGCCCTCGTGCCAGACGACCACCTCGCCGTCGAGGACGGTGCCGGCGGGCAGCCGTCGGGCGGCCGTCGCCAGGTCGGGGAAGGCGCTGGTCACGATGCGGCCCGAGCGTGCCTGGAGCAGCACGGCCCCGGGGGTGCGGACCACCACCAGCCGGTGTCCGTCGAACTTCGGCTCGTAGGCCAGGCCCGCCCCGCGCGGCAGGGTGCGTACGGGGGCCGCCAGGGCGACCTGGATCACGGCCGGGTCCCGCGGGGTGCGCTGCGCTTGTGCGAGGAGCCCGTTGTCCGGCGCTCGGGGAGGCGGTGGGCGCGGTCCGGGTCGAGCAGCGGCGCGAACAGGTCGCCGTCACGCTCAAGCCTGGGCGGGATGCCGTCGGCGAGGAACACCAGGTCGGAGGGGGTACGGCAGGCCTCTACCTCGTCCCAGGACACCGGTGCGGAGACGGTCGGCCGGGCGCGTGCGCGCAGGGTGTAGGGCGCGGCGGTGGTCTTGGCGGCGGCGTTCTGACTGTGGTCGACGAAGACCTTGCCGGGGCGCAGGGACTTGGCCATGCGGTGCACGACGAGCTCGGGGAGCTCGCGCTCGGCCTCCTGGGCGAGGGCCTTCGCGTACGCCGACACCAGCTCGGACGCGATCGGCTCCAGTGGTACCGCGAGGTGCAGCCCCTTGGACCCGGAGGTCTTCGCGTAGGCGGCCAGCCCGTCGGCGGCGAGGCGCTCGCGCAGCCAGCGCGCTACGCCACAGCACTCGACGACGCTGGCGGGCGCGCCGGGGTCGAGGTCGAAGATCAGGCGGTCGGCGACGGCGGGGCTGCCCGCCGGCCATTGGGGGGTGTGGAACTCGACGACGAGATTGGCGGCCCACATCAGCGAGGCCATGTCGGAGACGACCACCTGTTCGGCGGAAGGGTCGTCGGAGCGGGGCACGGGGGCGGTTTTCACCCAGGCGGGGGTACCGGGCGGTGGGTTCTTCGTAAAGAAGAGCTGGCCTTCCGGACCGTCGGGGTAGCGCAGGAACGACACCGGCCGGTCGTGGATGTGGGCCAGCAGCGGACCGGCGACGGTGGCGTAGTAGTGCAGCACCTCGCCCTTGGTGAACCCGGTCTCGGGGTACAGCACCTTGTCCAGATTGCTGAGCGAGATGCGACGCCCCTCCACCATCGTGATCGGCGCCATACGATGAGAGTGCCACGAAACGGGAGGAAACGTGCGATCCATCTGGAACGGGGCCATCTCCTTCGGCCTGGTCAGCATCCCGATCAAACTGGTGAACGCCACGGAGAGCCACTCCATCTCCTTCCGTCAGATCCACCTGGACGACGGCGGACGCATCCGCTACCGCAAGGTGTGCGAGCTGGACGGCGAGGAGGTGCCGAGCGACGAGATCGGCAAGGGGTACGAGGAGGCGGACGGCTCGATCATCCCGATCACGGACGAGGACCTGGCTCAGCTGCCGATCGCCACGACGAAGACCATCGAGATCGTGTCGTTCGTACCGGCGGATGAGATCGACCCCCTGCAGATGGATGCGGCGTACTACCTCGCGGCGAACGGCGCGACGGCCGCCAAGCCGTACACGCTGCTGCGCGAGGCGCTGAAGCGGAGCCGTCGGGTGGCGATCGCCAAGTACGCGCTGCGGGGGCGGGAGCGGCTGGGCATGCTGCGGGTCGTCGACGACGTCATCGCGATGCACGGGCTGTTGTGGCCGGACGAGATCCGGGAACCCGAGGGCGTCGCCCCGGAGGGGTCGGTGTCCGTACGGGACGCGGAACTGGACCTCGCGGACGCGTTGATGGCGACGCTGGGAGAGGTCGACATGGCGTCGCTGACGGACGAGTACCGCGAGGCGGTCGAGGCGATGATCGAGGCGAAGGCGGAGGGCGCCTTCGAGCCGCCGTCGGAGGCGGAGGTGAAACCGGCCGGTGGCAGGGTGATCGACCTGATGGCGGCGTTGGAGAAGAGCGTACGGGCCGCCAAGGCGTCCCGGGGCGAGGGTCGGGGTGAAGCAGAACCCGGGGAGGCCGCTGAGGCCGGTGGGGCTGGTGGGGCCGGTGAGGCCGAGGTGACACCGCTCCGCCAGAGCGCGCCGCGCAAGCGGGCGCCGGCCGCACCGAAGGCGGTGGGTGGGAAGAAGTCGACCGCGTCGACGGCAGCGGCGAAGAAGACGGCGGGAGCCAGGAAATCCACCGCTGCGTCGAAGCGGGCCGAGTCGACGAAGACGCCGGCCGGCGCGACCAAGTCGACGGCGAAGACGGCCAAGACGGCCAAGACGGCCAAGACCACCAAAGCGGCCAAGAAAGCGACAGCGGGTGGCGACGGCGGCAAGGCAGCGGCCAAGAAGACGACGGCCGCGAAGAAGACCACAGCGCGGAAACGGGCTTCGGCATAGGGACGGCGGGGCCGCCCGCCCCGGCCCGCCCCGACCGGCACAGCCGGTCAGCGGCGGCACCCACCCGGCACGCCCGCTCCGCCCCCCGGATCCCCGGCTGAAGGAGCCTGCCCGCCGTCCCGCGTCACCGCTCCAGCCACGTCCGGGCGTCCCGGGCCAGCGCGTACAGGGCGTCGACGTCCGGGGGTTTGAGGGTGGGTGGGGACGAGGCGAGGGCGGCGCAGGCCGTGGCCGGTTCGAGGACGCGGATGTCGCGGACCGTGGGGGCCACCTCGACGCGGGAGGCGTCGACCAGGGCCAGGGACGGGGTGACCGGGGCACCCAGGGCCCGGGTGGCGGCGGATGCCGCGCGGCGGATCCAGCGGGGGTCGGGGCGGGGGTCGGCACGGCCCACGCCGAGCAGGAGGTCGCCGACGACCGCGCGTTGGCGGCGGCCCGGGAGGCTGCGGATGCAGAAGACGCCAGCGGGGCCGATCAGGAGGTGGTCGATGCGGCCCGGCGTGCGCAACGGGAGGCAGTGCAGGACGCGCCAGCCGTCCGGTTCGAGGGCGTCGAAGAGGTCGCCCATGCGCTGCTGGGCGATCAGCTCCTGACGGAGGCGGTGGCGGGTGCGGGTGCCCACGGAGCCGTGGGCGAGTTCGCCGAGCAGGGTTTCGCCCGGGCGGTTCGGGGCGAGGTCCTCGTCCGGCGGCAGGGCGAGACGGCGCAGTTCCGCGCGGGTGGGGACGGGTGGCGGGCCGACCGTCCAGGCGCCGCTCAGGTACGGGCGCAGGGCCGTGAGTACGGCTTCGCGGTGCTGGTCGCCGAGCACGCTGACCCGGTTGGTCCGCCGGTCGTACCAGGCGACCGCCTGCCCGTCGGGCAGGTTGACGTAGAGCCGGCCGCGACCGGGGCGGCCGCTCGGCAGCACTGTGAGTCCGCGCATGGACGTCACCCCCCGGGTCAATGGGAGCAGGGTGGGGGCTGGGGGGCAATCCCCCGGAGGGGGTTCTTCTCGGTCGTGTAACGGCTTCTACGGGAAGCTGCCGGGTTCCTGTTACACGCCCATCGCGGTACCGCAACGGCCGCTTCCTAGGTTGGTGGTGATGACATCGGCTGGGAGGGTTCCGCGTGAGCATCGTCCGTAATCTGGTCCGCGCCGCCGCAGTGAGCGCGTGCGCGGGGGGCCTGCTCGCGCTGCCCGCGGCCGCGGCCCTCGCCGAGGGGATGCCCGCCGCGTCGGCGGCGCGGACGCTGGTCAAGCGGGTGGCCCTCGCGGACGGGGTGTCCCGGGCCGAGGTGTACGAGGTGGCGGACGGCGTCTACCAGGCCGACATCCTCCGCGGTGACGGCACCCGGGCGGCCACCCTGGACAGCGGGGACGGCCCGGTCGAGGTCGGCGGCGGGGCCCTGCACGCCGACCTGCGGGCCGACGGGCGGATCACGTCCTGGGTCGGCGGCCCGCGGACGGCCGGTGAGGCCGACGGCCGCGCACCCCACGGGAACGCGCCCGACGGGAGCGCGCCCCACGGACCCACGCGCGGCGACCACAAGACGGGCACGCGGGACGGGGTCGTCCTGGCCGCACCCGACACGGGCGTGCTGCGCCTCGACACGCTGGCCGACGAGCCGGGCGACGGGGTGTTGCTGCTGGCCGCGGGCGGCGGCATCGCGGCGGTGGGGGCCGCCGGGCTGGGGTACGCGATGCTGCGGCGCGGGCGTACTGACGGCTGATTCCGGGGAGATTCCGGGGGAAGCGGGGCATATCTCTGCGTGTGGTCGTACCGCGGAGAGGAGGTCCCGGGGCTCGTGAGGTCGTCCCTCCTGCGTACGGCTCTGCGTACGGCTCTGCGTACGGCTCTGCGTACACCCCCGGGCGTGGCCGCGTGTGCCGTACTCCTGCCGGTTCTCGCCGGATGCGGTGGGAGCGGCGGTCCGGTCAGCGCGGGGCCCGCGCCGACCGCGAGCGGGCCCGTACGGCTGTGGCCCGGCCGCGAGGGGGCGACCGTACCGCCCGCCGATCCGGGGGGCGCGCCCGCGGTGTACGTGCCGGGGCTGCCGCCCGTCCGGGGCCAGAACGTGCACGAGGTGGATCCGGTGGCGCTGGTCAAGGCCGAAGTGGCGGCGGGGAGCGCCGGCGTGCCCCCGGCGACCGCGGCCGCGATCCGGGCCTGCGGGAAGCAGCCTGCCGGGGCGTGCCCGGTGCTGACGCCGTACTACCGGGATCTGACGGGGAACGGCCGGGACGAGCTCGTCGTCGGCATCGACATGCCGGACGGGATGATGTCCGTACGGGTGTACACGGCGGACCGGAACGGCCTGCTCAACCGGATCATGGCGACCACGGAGTCCGTGGTGGGTGTGGAACTGGCCGGGCGGGACGTGGTCCTGCGGGTGCCGAGCGGGAACCCGGGCTACGAGCTGATCACCGCATGGTCCTGGGACTCCAAGGAGCGGACGATGCTGCCGACGCGGGAGCAGATCGTGCGCGTGCCACAGGCGCAGGCATCGCCAGGCGCACCGCAACAGGCTTCGCCGCGGGTGTCACGGGACGCGTCGCAGGGGCCGTCATGAGGGCGCCGGCGTGGACGGCGTCGCTGACCTGGAAGTCGGGGTGCTTCATCGTCGTCATGTGCTGTGCGCTGGCTGCGGCGCTGGGCGTGCTGGTGCACGTGGAGGTGACGCGGCAGACGGTGGCGACGGCGCGCGAGAAGGCGCTCGACAAACTGCGGAACGTGGTCCTGGCGTACGAGGCCGGCGAGCCCCTGCCGCCCGGTGCGGGGCTGGATCCGCCGGGGCTGCCGCTGCCGCTGAGACGGTTGGCGCTGACCGGGCGGCGGGCGACGATGCTGGACGAGGACCGGCCGGTGATGTGGGCGGCGGCACCGGCGGACGGGAAGGCCCTGGCCGCGTACGTCGACCATGCGCAGGGCGCGCGGACGATCAGCGGGCTCGACAAGGCGATCATCGGCTCCTCGGTGCTGGCGATCGGCGGGACGCTCCTGCTCGGCGCCTTCGCGGTGACCCGGGTGACGCGGCGGCTGCACCAGACGGCGACCGTGGCCCGGCGGATCACGCAGGGCGACCTGGACGCGCGGGTGGACGACCCGCGGACGAAGGACCCCGCACGGCACCAGGACGAGGTGGCGACGGTGGCGGCGGCCCTGGACACCATGGCGGGGACGCTCCAGGCGAAGCTGCTGCGCGAGCAGCGGTTCACGGCGGACGTCGCGCACGAGCTGCGGACCCCGCTGACGGGATTGCAGGCGGCGTCGGAGCTGCTGCCGGAGGGGCGGGCGACGCAAATGGTACGGGAGCGGGTGCGGACGATGCGGGGGCTGACCGAGGACCTGCTGGAGATCTCGCGGCTGGACACCGGCAGCGAGGTGGTGGAGTCCGACCTGCACCAGCTGGGGCCGCTGGCCCGCCGGGTGGTACGGGCGTCCGGTACGGACACGGAGGTGGCGGTCGTCCGGGACGCGCACGTGGAGACGGACCGGCGGCGGCTGGAGCGGGTCCTGGGCAACCTGGTGGCCAACGCGCACCGGCACGGCCGGGCCCCGGTGGTGCTGACGGTGGACGGCCCGGTGGTGACGGTCCGGGACCACGGGGATGGCTTCCCCGACTACCTGCTGGACCACGGACCGGAACGCTTCCGCAGCGGGGGCTCCGGCGGGCACGGGCTGGGCCTGACCATCGCGGTCGGGCAGGCCGAGGTGCTCGGGGCCCGACTGGAGTTCCGCACCGCCGAAGGCGGCGGCGCCCTTGCGGTCCTGACCCTCCCGAAGGCCCCTCCGGGCGTCCCCGACGGGCCGGGCGCGCCGGACGTGCGGGGCTAGCTAGCGGCCTGGCGGAGGGGCGGGCGGGCGGGGTGGCTTCCCCGCGACCGGGCCCTACGCGTGCGACGGCAAGACCGGCGGCCAGGGGTAGCCGAGTTGCTCGGCATCATGAGAACCACCCCACACCTCGGCGGTGGCACGGGTATCGCCCGCGGTCAGGCGCGCCTCAAGGTGCTCGGCCCGGTCGGCAGGGTCGGACGGGCCGGACGGGGCGTCCACGAAGATCGCCAGGGTGAGCCCGACCTGGATCCAGGGTCGGTCCGCCCCGGTCCTGGCACGGGGATGGATCAGGACGACGTGGATCCGATCGGGTTCACTGCGCAGGGCCCAGACGCCTTCGACCTCGCAGTCCCACCGGGTCGGGCGGACCTCCGCACCGTCCTCGCCGGGCGGAGGGCAGACGATGCGCAGGCTGAGGAGCTCGGGATCTTTGGCCATCGATCGATGGTCGCGAAACCGGCCGGAGCCGTCACGCCCGATTCGCATGACCAGCGTGCGGGGCAGCTGCCGGCGGACCGGGCGGGGCCTGCCCGTCGGCGGGCCCACGCGTGCTCACGAGGTCGGCGGGGGCGGCGGCGGGGTGGGCTTGGTCCAGGGCCAGCGGAGTTTGGGCTTCTGTGCGTTCGGGGCGTACGCGTACTTCCAGCCCTTCTGGAGGCCCAGCCGCTTCGTGTAGCCCGAGGGCACCCGCTCGTACAGCAGCACGGTCGGGGGACCGCCGTCCGGCGCCGGGACCGGGATCTCGTACCACTTCGGGGGGTGTCCGGTCGGGCCGACGAGGATCGGCAGGGTGCGGCCGTCCATCGGGCCGCCCTCGAAGGGGGTGGGTTCGCTTCTCACCCCTCCAGTGTCACAGCAGGTGGGCGGCCTCGGAGACCACCGGGATCACGCGCCGCGCCAGGACCCCGGCCGGGCCGTCGGCGGTTTCCAGGGCCAGCGCCGCCCGGGCCGCGGCGGCCGTCTCGGGGTCGGTGGCGGCGGTGGCGGTCAGCAGGGCGATGAACTGGTCGACCAGCCAGTCCCGCAGGGTGCCGGCGTCGGGCTGTTTGCCCTCGTCGATCCATATCAGGGAGGCGGCTTCGACGGCGGTGATCCAGGTGCGGACCATCATGCGCAGCCGTGGTCCGGGTCCGGGGGCGGGGACGGACAGGTGGAGGAGGATCTCCCGGGCGGCGGCGCGGCGGATGCCGTCGACGGTGGCCGTCGTGCGGGAGGTCTCCACGACGCTGCCGCCCTGGAGGAGGGCGGCGAAGCCCGCGTCGTGCTCGTCGACGAAGGCCAGGTACTGGTCCAGGGCCCGGGCCAGGCGCTGGGTGAGCGGGCCCGTCCGCGGTACGGCGAAGCACTCGTCGAGCAGGTCCGCCGCCGAGCGCAGGGCGGCTTCGTACAGCTGCTGCTTGCCGCCGGGGAAGTAGCGGTACACCAAGGGCCGGGAGACGCCGGCCGCCTCGGCGACGTCGTCGAGGGAGACCTCCTCCGGTGCCCGGTGCGCGAAGAGCGACAGCGCCGCGTCGAGGAGCTGTGCCCGCCGCTCCTCGACGCTCAGCCTGCGGTACGCGGGTGCGGTCATGCCCGCAGGGTAGCCGCCGCCGGGTAGCCGTAGGGCAGCTGTACGGCAGGCACGGGTCAGGCCCGGGGCAGCCGCTGCCGGCCGCGTCGGCCGTTTCCGGCATCCGCGGCAGGCGCGCGGCACCCGCTTCAGGCCAGGAGCCCAGAGCTCTGCCAGAGCCTGCGGCCGACGCCGCGCAGTACTCCGATGTCGTCGAGGAAGTCGGTGAGCCTCTTGGCGCCGGTCTGCATGACCTCGCGGCGGTGGCCGCTCGCCTTGACCTGGGCGACGGCTTCGCGCCGGTCGAGGCCCACGTTCTCGTACACCTTGGGGTTGACGAAGGCGAGGGAGAAGACGCGGGCGGCCTCGCCGCAGCTGATGCGGGTCAGCTCCTGCTCCCAGCGCGGGGCGGTGAGCATCTGGCGGCGCAGTTCCTCGCGGGCGTAGCGGACGTGCCGGGCCTCCTCGATCACGTGGATGCGGGTGACGCCGCGGACCAGTGGCTGGATGCGCTCGTCGGGGAAGGTGAGGCGCTGCATCCAGTCGAGGACCTCCTCGCCGAGCAGGGTGCAGGCGAAGGAGCCGGGGGTGGTGGACACGGTCTTGAGGACGCGGGCGAGGTTGTGGTTGAGGCGGGAGACCGGGTAGGCGGGGGCGCCCGCCTTCTGGATCATGCGGGCGAACATCATCGAGTGCCGGCATTCGTCGGCTATCTCGGTGAGGGCGTAGCGGACGTGATTGCTGGTCAGGGACTTGTCGTAGATGTGCCGGACCAGCAGCTGCATCAGGATGATCTCGAACCAGATGCCGAGGGAGGCGAGCGAGGCGGCCTCGTGGCGGGACAGGTCGATGCGCTGCTCCTCGCCCATCCGCTTCCACATCGGAGTGTCGTAGAGGGAGAGCAGCTCGGGGGGCCAGTAGTACGCGCCGTCGACCAGCGGGGCTTCCCAGTCGAGTTCCTCGTCGGGGTCGAAGGAGTGCTTGGCCGAGGAGTCGAGCAGGCGTGCGGCGGTCTCCTCGCGGTCCTTGAGGAGGCCGAGGGCGTCCTTGAGGACCTGGTGGTGGTCCGTGGTGCGGTCGCTCGTGTTCGTCACGTTGGTGGTCGTCATGGCGGGGCACCTCGCCCTGGTCCGGGGTGGGTTGGGTGGGGTTGGCGGGTTGGCGGGTTGGCGGGTTGGTGGGTTGGTCGGGTCGGGCTGCGTCTGCGGCCTGCTGCGGCCACTGACTACTGGCCGCGGCCCGTCCCGGGGCGGTCACCAGTTATGAGACTGCTTGTCAGCAAGGGCGTCAATCCCCTGCGCGTCACTTGTTGACTGCTCGTCTACCAACGTGTGTCATTGCCAACGATCCTGTCCTGCACGGCAGTACGCGAGGCGAGGGGGGCGTCAGTGTCGACGCACGAGCTCTACACCGCAGTCCCGGCCGAGGACGTCTGGCAGATCCCGGCCACCGGCTCGGCCCGTTTCAACTGGGAGTACGCGGAGGGCCGCGAACGGCTCCTCGCCCTCTACCAGAAGGGCAAGGACAAGCAGTGGGACGGCGCCAAGCGCATCGACTGGGACCTGCCGGTCGACCCGCACAACCCGCTCGGCACCCCGGACGAGGCCCTGACCCTCCACGGCACCCGCTACTGGCCGAAACTCACCGAGCGGGACAAGGGCGAGCTGCGCCGCCACTACGCCGCCTGGAACTTCAGCCAGTTCCTGCACGGCGAGCAGGGCGCGATGGTGTGCGCGGCGCGCATCGTGGAGTCGGTACCGGACCTGGACGCGAAGTTCTACTCCGCCACGCAAACCATGGACGAGGCCCGGCACGCGGAGGTCTTCGGGCGCTTCCTGCACGAGAAGATCGGGCTGCTCTACCCGATCAACGACAGCCTCCAGGGGCTGCTCGGGGACACCCTGCGAGACTCCCGCTGGGACATGCCCTACCTGGGGATGCAGGTGCTCATCGAGGGACTGGCACTGGCCGCCTTCGGGATGATCCGCGACACGACCGACAAGCCGCTGCCGAAGCAGATCCTGGCGTACGTGATGCAGGACGAGGCACGACACGTGGCGTTCGGGCGGATGGCGCTGCGCGACTACTACCGGCAGCTCACCGATGCCGAGCTGCGCGAGCGCGAGGAGTTCGTGATCGAGGGCTGCCACCTCATGCGTGACCGGCTGCGCGGGGTGGAGGTGCTGGAGGACTTCGGCGTCCCGCGGCAGGAGGCGGTGCAGTTCACGGAGCAGTCGGAGTTCCTGCACCTGTTCCGCCGGCTGCTGTTCAGCCGGATCGTGCCGTGCGTGAAGGACATCGGGCTGTGGGGGTCGCGACTGCAGAAGGCCTACGTGGACATGGGGGTCTTCGAGATGGGCGACTCCAACCTGGACCTGTTGATGAGCCAGGACGAGGAGGTCGCCGAGGCCCTCGACCGCGAGCGGTTCGCAGCCGAGGAGGCGGAACGGGTCGCCGAGGTGGCGGCCGCCATCGCCGAGGGCGCCGGGGACGGCTCCTCGTCCTCGGGCGGGGACGGGGCAGGGGCAGGGGCCGGAGCAGGGAACGGAGCCGAGGGCGGGTTCGGCGGTGCTGCCGCGGCCCGGGTGGACGGCCGTACGGGGCCCGGCGTCCCGTAGCGGGCCGCCGGACCGCGGGCGCCATTGGCAACCGGATCGGCGGACCCCGCCGGGGAGCGCCGACCGGGGCTGCGGCCCCGTACCGGGCCCGGACCCGGCTACCGCCGCGGGGCGTCCAGCGGGTACGCGCGCCCTCCCTCGTTCGGTAGCAACCGTTCGGGCCGTGGCGCAGGGGCTGTCACTCCGCGGACGCCGGCCTCGACGCGGACGCCGGCCTCGACGCGGACGCAGGCCTCGACGCGGGCGGCCGCCCCGGCGCGGACGCAGGCGCCTGCGGCGCATCGCGCAGCGCCGCCTCCATCACGGCCCGGGCGATCGGCGCCGCCGCGCTGTTGCCGCTGACGTGCCCGTGGTCGCCCGCCGCGTCCTCGACCACCACCGCGACCGCCACCCCCGGCAGCGGCGCGTCCTTGGCCTTGGCCCAGCCGATGAACCAGGCGTACGGGGTGCCCGCGTTGCCGACGCCGTGCTGGGCGGTGCCCGTCTTCCCGCCGACCTCCGCGCCCGGGATCGCCGCGTTGCGCCCGGTCCCGTCCTCGACGGCCCTCACCATCAGCTCCTGGAGCCGCAGGGCCGTCACCGGGTTCATGGCCCGGCCGAGGCTGCGCCGGCCGGTGCGCCGGACCAGGCTCCCGTCACCCCGGGCGGTCCGCTCCACCAGGTAGGGGGCCCTGAGCTCGCCGCCGCCCGCGACGGCCGCGGCCACCATCGCCATCTGCAGCGGGGTCGCCTTGGTGTTGAACTGCCCGATCGAGGACAGGGCGAGCTGGTCGGGGCTCATGTCGGAGTCGAAGTTCGACCGCGACACCCAGGCCGGGACCCGCAGGTCCCCGTCGTTGAACCCGAAGCGTCGTGCCGCCTCCGCCATCCCGCGCAGCCCCACCTGCACGCCGATCTTCGCCATCACCGTGTTGCAGGAGTTCTGCACCGCCTCCGCCATCGAGGCGTCCCGGCAGCCCGGGCCCGCGTTCGGCAGCAGGGTGCTGGTGCCGGGCAGTGGGTAGGGGTCGGGGGTCCGGGTCGGCGCGTCCACGTCCGTGACCAGGCCCGCGTCCAGCGCCGCGGCCGCCGTCACGATCTTGAACGTGGAGCCGGGCGGGTACGTCTCGCGCAACGCCCGGTTGAGCATCGGCCGGGCGGGATCCGCGTTCAGCCGCGTCCACGCCGCGGTGACGGCCGGGCCCGTGCCGGAGAGCGTCCCCGGGTCGTAGGAGGGGCTGCTGACCAGCGCGAGGATCCTCCCGGTGGCGGGTTCGAGTGCGGCCACCGCGCCCCGTTTGCCCGCCAGCGCGGTGTACCCGGCGCGCTGCACGGCTGCCCGGACGGTGGTTTCGGCGTCGCCCCCGTCGGGGCGGCCGCGGGCCAGCTCGTACCAGAGGGGGAAGAAGGAGAGCTGAGGGTCGGTCCCGGCGAGGACGGGGTCCTCGGCGCGCTCCAGCAGGCTGGTGCCGTAGGTCTGGGAGGAGAAGCCGGTGACGGGCGCGTAGAGCGGGCCCTCGGTGTACGTCCGTTCGTAGCGCAGCAGTTGGCCGCTGTCCCGGGAACCGGTGACGGGCCGCCCCTCGACCAGGACGTCACCGCGCGGCTGGGCGTACCGCTCGATGGCGGGGCGCTTGTTGGCCGGGTTCGCGCCGTAGGCCGCGGCCTCCCAGACCTGCACCCGGAGCACATTGGCCAGTAGGGCCGCGAGCAGCAGCGCGCAGAACCACGCGCACCAGCGGATGTAGCGGATCACCGGCCGGCCCCCGCTCCCGCAGCGGCGGGAAGCGGTCTGCGGGCACTGTCGCTGAGCCGGACCAGCAGCGCGACGATGATCCAGTTGGTGACGACGGAGGAGCCGCCCTGGGCGAGGAAGGGCATGGCCATCCCGGTCAGCGGGATCAGGCCGGTCACTCCCCCGGCGATGCCGAACACCTGGAGGGCGATGATGGAGGCGAGCCCGGTGGCCAGCAGCCGCCCGAAGGAGTCGCGCAGCGCGAGCCCGGCGCGGAAGCCGCGGTCCACGAGGATGCCGTAGAGCAGCAGGATCGCGGTGAGGCCGACGAGGCCGAGTTCCTCGCCGGCGGTGGCGAGGATGAAGTCCGACGTGGCGGCGAAGCCGATGAGGAAGGACTGGCCGTGGCCGAGTCCGGCGCCGAGGAGCCCGCCGGCGCCGAAGGCGAAGAGCGACTGGGCGAGTTGGCCGGGTCCCTCACCGCGCTCGATGGAGGCGAAAGGATTCAGCCAGTCGTCCACCCGGCTGTGCACGTGCGGTTCGACGCTTCCGACGGCGTACGCGCCCGCGGCGGCGAGGGCCAGCCCGACCGCGATCCAGCCGATCCGCCCGGTGGCCGTGAACAACATGATCACGAACAGGCCGAAGAAGAGGAAGGAGGTGCCGAGGTCCCGCTCCACGACGAGCAGGCCGACGCTGAGCAGCCAGATCGCGAGGATCGGGCCGAGGACGCGGCCGGGCAGGAGCCGCAGCCGCCAGAAGAGGCGGCGGCCGGTCAGGGCGAGGGCGGTGCGGTTCGCGGCGAGGTAGGCGGCGAAGAACACGGCCAGCAGGATCTTCGCGAACTCCCCCGGCTGGAACGAGAGTCCTGCGAACCGGATCCAGATGTGCGCCCCGTTGACCGCCGGGAAGAAGACCGGGACCAGCATCAGCACGAGGGCCGCCGCCACCGACAGGTACGCGTAGCGCTGGAGCACCCTGTGGTCGCGCACGACCGCGACGACGAGGACGAACAGGGCGATCCCGAGGGCGGACCAGCGCAACTGGTCCCCGGCGGCGGCGTGGGCCGGAGTGGCCAGGTCCAGTCGCTGGATGAGGACCAGGCCGAGCCCGTTGAGCAGGAAGGCGATCGGCAGCAGCACCGGGTCGGCGTGCGGGGCCCGGAGGCGGACGGCGAGGTGGGCGAGGAGGGCGGCGCCGCCGAGCCCGGCGGCGTAGCGGACGGCGGTCCCGGGCAGCCGCCCGGTGGCGGCGAGGCCGACGCAGAGGTGGCCGAGGACGCAGATGAGGACGGCCCCGGCGAGGAGCGCCAGCTCGGCTCCCCCGCGCCGGGACGGACGGACGCCGGGGGGCAGGTGCGGGGATGGCTCCGCCACCTCAGCCGTCAGAGCGGTCATGCGGGAAACGTAGCAAGTGAACGGGTGACATGTCCGGCTATGTCATAGGGTGCCGAAGAATCGTCAGGAACGGTCGGAAGTGGGAGCCGCGGCACATGGGACCTGTGGAGTTCATCGTCCTCGCCTTCCCGGAGGAGCAGCTGCGGGTACCGGCGGTCGAGGCGGTGCTGGGATTGCGGAAGACCGGGAACGTGCGGCTGATCGACGGCCTGGTCGCCACCAAGACCGCGGCGGGTGAGGTGCTGGCCGCCGAATTCGACGAGTTCGTCGAACTCCAGGGCCTGCTCGCCCACCGGGAGGCCGCCCCCCTGATCGGCCCGGAGGACGTGAACGAGGCCGCGGACCTGCTGGAGCGCGGAAGCTGTGCCCTGCTGCTGGTGGTGGAGCACGTCTGGGCGGAGGACGCCGCCATCGCCGTACGGGCGGCAGGCGGCCGGATCGCGGGATCGGTCCGGATCCCGGCGGAGCGGCTGGGGGCCGCCTGATGTTCATCCGACCCGTCGGCCCCGTCGTCCACCCGGCGCGCCGCCCCGCGGGCCGGCCGCTGCTGCGCGGGATCCTGGCGCGCGGCGCCTACGTCTGGGACGTGGCCCACGTGCCGCCGCGGCTCCCGCAGCACGACACCGGGGCGCCCGCGCCGCCGCCCGGGCCCGTGCAGGCGCCCGTCGCCGGCGGGGCGGTGGAGGGAGAAGCGGCCGGGGAGCCGGTTTGGGAGTCGGCCGGGGGGCCGGCCGGGGAATCGGCCTGGGAGCCGGCCGGTACTGCGGCCCGCTCTGCGCCCGGCGGGGAGCCCGGCCCGACCGCCGAGCCGCCGGGGGTTGAGGCCGGGGGCGACCTGACGACCCACCTGACCCAGCTGGCTGCGCTCGCCCGCGAGGGCCTGCTGACTCCGGAGGAGTTCTCCGCGGCCAAGGCTCGCCTGCTGAACCCCTGAACCGGCAGGGCCCGCCGCGCCGGATCGCCCCCGCCGGCTGCTGCCCGTGGCCGGCCGCGGCCTGGCGCGCCGCGGGGACCTCCCCTCCCCACCCCTTCACGGAACCGGGGTTCGCGACCCCGGCCGCCGCCCGACGGGCTCTGCGCGCCGGGCTGCCGTGGGGGCCTGCCGGTGGCACGCTCCGGTCGTGGACCGCTCGGAGTGACCGGGCGCCGCCGGAAGGGTGAGCGGTGCGGCAGGGCCGCAGCCGATGGGGTGTTTGTCATATCTTGCATGGCAGCATCGGCGGCCGGAGGTGATCCCATGTCACGCCGCCTGCTCCACGCCGCCGGTGTCGCCGCCCTGTTCCTCACGGCCGGGCCGCTGCCCACTCCCCAGGCCGAGCCGCTTCCCCGCGCCACCACCGGGGCCACGGCCGGGGCCGCACCCGGCGCCGGAACCGCCGCCGGCGCCACGGCCGGACGCACTGGCAAGGCCGTGGGCAGGGGCGCGACCCGGGACACCGCCGGCGCCACCACCGGAGACACCGCAGGCGCCGCGGGCAGGGCCACCGGGCGCGGCGCCGCCAACGCCACCACCGCTGCCGGTGACGGGGCCACCGGACGTCCGGCGCTCAACGACACCACCGCCACCACCGGCACCCCCGCCAAGCGCACCGCCGCCCCCGCGAGCGGGGACGCGACCGAGGACACCGCCGGCGCCACCGCCCGGGGCACCACGGGCGCCACGGGCGCCACGGGCGCCACGGGCGCCACGGGAAAGACCACCGGACGCGGCGCGTCCGACGCCGCCAGCGCAGAAGCCGGGGCCGGCCGACGTGACCGGGCCAGGGCCGGGGCCACGCCCAGCGCCACTGCCGGAGCTGCGGGGAAGGCCGCCCACAACGCCGCAGGCCGGGCCGCAGCCGAAGCCGGCCGCAGGACGGGCAGCGGCGCCGGGGTCGATGGCGGTGCCGCGGTCGAAGGCGGTGCCGCAACGCCGGGAAGGGCCGGAGCGTCAGGCAGGGACGGAGCGTCAGGCAGGGCCGGAGGCGATGCCCGACGCCCGGACGAAACCACTGCCGACATCGCCGCCGACGCCATGGCCGAGGGCACCGCCGGAGCCACCCGGAGCGCCACCCCCGGCGCCAAGACCGGAGCCACGCCCGGGACCAAGACCGGAGCCACTGCTGGGGCCACCCCCGCAGCCACCCCCACAGCCACCCCCGCGGCCGCAGCCCAAGGCACCGCCGGGCCCCGCCCCACCGCCGCGGCCGAAGGCACTGGAGGGGCGCGGGCCGGGGCCGGGGCCGGGGCGGGGACCGTGGCCTCGGGGCCGCGGAGCGGCGTGGTCGACTCGGTCGGGGGGCTGCTCACCCGGCTCCAAGGGCTCTACCGGCAGGCCGAGGAGGCCGCCGAGGCCCACAACGCCGCCGAGGCCGCGCTCAAGGCCCGCCAGGAGGAGGAGCGGCGGCTCGGCACCGAGCTCGGCAGGGCGCGGGCCGTTCTCGGCGCGGAGCGGGCTGCGGCCGGCAGGATCGCCCGCGAGCAGTACCAGGGGGCCCGCGGCCTCTCCCCGTACGCCCGGATGCTGCTCACCGGCGATCTGCGGGCCGCCCAGGACCAGCGCCGGCTGGCCGAACGCGAGAGCGCCCGGCAGGCGGGCATCCTGGCCCGCCTCGCCCGGGGCGAGCGGCAGGCCGACGTGCTCGCCACGGCAGCCCGCAAGGCCTTGGACGCCCAACAGGCCGGCGCCGCCCGTATGAAGCGGCTGAAGCAGGAAGCCGACCGCCGCCTCCGGGAGGTCGAGCGGATGCTGTCCGCGCTCCCCGCCGACCAGCTAGCCCGGGTCGGGGCGCGCGAGGCCGCGGACACCGCCGCCGCGCAGCGGGAGCTGCTGGCCTCCGGTCGGCTGGGCGCCCCCGCGGCCCGTACGCGTACGCCGTCGGCAGCCGGCAGCGACGCCCTCGCCTACGCCACCGCCCAGATCGGCAAACCGTACCTGTGGGGGGCGGAGGGCCCCGGATCCTTCGACTGCTCCGGGCTCACCTCGCAGGCCTGGGCGCACGCCGGCCGGGCGATCCCCCGTACCAGCCAGGAGCAGTGGGCGCAGCTGCCGAAGGTGCCGCTGGACCGGCTGCGGCCGGGGGACCTGGTGGTCTACTTCCCCACCGCCACCCATGTGGCCCTGTACATCGGCGACGGGAAGGTGATCCAGGCCCCGCGTCCCGGAACCTCCGTCAAGGTCTCGCCCCTCGCGGCGAACCCGCTGCTCGGGGCCGTCCGCCCGGACCCGGACGGGGTACCGCTCGCCGCCTACAGCCCGCCGCCGCTGCTCGGGGCCGCAGCTGCAGCCGCGGCGGACGGTGACGGTGACGACGCCGGTTACTCGTCCGCTGAAGCCCCAGCCGCGGCCCCGGCCGCGGACTCCGATGACTCCGCGGACGACTCCACCTCGGCCAGGTAGTCCGCCGCGTCCTGCGGGTCGAAGAAGAACGCGTCGAAGTCGGCCGGGTTGTCGAATCCGTTGGCGAATCGGTCCGCCACCGGCTGGAACCGCCCGGCCGCCCCGATCAGGTTCAGCACGTGCTCCGGCGGCGGGGCCAGCATCGCGTTCGTCCACTGGGTGACCGGCTTGCCCGTCGCGAACCAGTACTTGTCGAACGTCGCCTTCATCCACGCCTCGTCGAACGGCTTGTCGCCGTGCATCAGGATCGACGACAGGTACGAGGCCGCGCACTTGGCGGCGGAGTTCGCCCCCTGCCCGGTGATCGGGTCGTTCGCGACGACGACGTCCGCCACGCCCAGGACCGCCCCACCGCCCGGGAGCCGGCCGATCGGGTTGCGGACGACCGGCGCGTACCGGCCGGCCAGCGTGCCGCCCGCGTCCGTCAGCTCGACCTTCGCCGCCCGCGCGTACTCCCACGGCGTGTACTTCTCCATCAGGGCCAGGGTGAGCTCCAAGTGCTCCGACGGGTCGTTCACACCGCGGAACACGTCCAGCGGCCCGCCCGGGAGCCCTTCCCAGAACAGGATGTCGGCCCGTCCCGAGGTGGTCAGCGCGGGCATGACGAACAGCTCGCCGACGCCGGGCACCAGGTTGCAGCGCACGGCTTCCGTGTCCGGGTGCTCGGCGCGCGGCCGGAGTCCGTGCACGTACGAGACGGCCAGCGCGCGCTGCGGCGCGCCGTAGGGGGAGCGTGCCGCGTCCCGGCCGAACATCGACACGAGCTCGCCCTTGCCCGCCGCGACCAGCACGAGGTCGTAGGTGCGGGAGAAGTAGTCCAGGTCGGCGACGGACGCGCCGTGGATGACCAGTTGGCCGCCCCGCTGCACGAAGGTGTCGAGCCAGCCGGCCATCTTCACCCGCTGGTCCACCGACTGGGCGTACGCCTTGAGCCGGCCGAGCCAGTCCACGGCGCGGTCGCCGTCGGGGCCGACGACCGAGACGCCGACGCCCTCGATCCGCGGGGTGTGCCGCTCCCAGAAGTGGAGCCCGAGGTCGCGCTCGTGCTGGAGCGCCGTGTCGAACATGACCTGCGTCGACATGATCCGCCCGGTGCGTATCTCGTCCGCTGTCCGGTTGGACATCAGCGTGACCTCGTACCCCTTCGCCTGGAGGCCGATGGCGAGCTGGAGACCGGACTGGCCGGCCCCCACGACGAGTATCTTGCGCATCTCACGTTCTCGTTTCGGGGGTACGGGGGTACGGGTACGGGGGGTACCGGTGTTGAGGTTCCAGGTGTGCCGGTGTGCCGGTGTGCCGGTGTGCCGGTGTCAGGGGTCTGCAGGGCGGAGGGGTCCGCTACTGGGGCGTCTCGTCGAGGGCGTGGCCGACCAGCGTCAGCAGCGATTCCAGGACCGTCTCCCGGCGCCGGGCGTCCATGATCAGCACCGGCACGTGGGGCGGGATCGTCAGCGCCTCGCGCACGTCCTCGGGCTCGTACGACTCCGAGCCCTCGAAGTGGTTGACGGCGACCGCGTACGGCAGCCCGCAGCTCTCGAAGTAGTCGAGGGCGGGGAAGCAGTCGCGCAGCCGGCGCGTGTCGGCCATGACGATGCCGCCGATGGCGCCGCGGACCAGGTCGTCCCACATGAACCAGAACCGCTCCTGACCGGGGGTCCCGTACACGTACAGCACGAGGTCGTCGGCGAGGGTGATGCGGCCGAAGTCCATCGCGACGGTGGTGGTGGTCTTCTCCGGCGTCGCCGACAGGTCGTCGACGGGGATGCTGGCCTCGGTCATCACCGCCTCGGTGCGCAGCGGGGCGATTTCGGAGACGGACGAGACGAAGGTGGTCTTGCCCACCCCGAAGCCGCCCGCCACGAGGACCTTGACGGCGACGGGGGACCGGGAGCGGTCGTACTGCCAGGGCTGGACGGGCTCGTCGTCGATGGCGGTTTCACAGACGGCGAAGACCACTGAGCACCCTTTCGAGCAGTGCGCGGTCGGGGCGGCCGGGGCCGTGCCCGGTCCCGTAGACGCGGACCCTTCCCTGGTCGGCGAGGTCGCTGACCAGGACGCGGACCACGCCGAGCGGCAGCTTCAACAGGGCTGCTATCTCGGCGATCGTGCGCATGCGGCGGCAGACCTCGACGATGGCGGGCATCTCCGGCATCCGGTCGTCGCCGGCGGCTACGGGCTGCTGCGGCTCGGACGCCCGGGTGTCGAGGGCCGCGACGAAGGTCTCGACGTGCAGGACCTGCGTGAAACGGGTGCGGCCGCCCGTCAGGGAGTACGGGCGGACGCGGGCGGGGCGGCGATCGGCTCCGCGTATCGGCAGCCGGTCGGAGGCCGTGCTTCTCACGGGGTGTTCTCCATGGACTGGCGCAGCTCGCTGCGGACTTCGGGGGTCAGGACGTGTCCGGCGCGGCCGACGAACAGGGCCATGTGGTACGCGACCACGCCCATGTCGCAGTCCGGTGTGGCGTGCACGCCGAGGAGCGAGCCGTCGCTGATGGCCATGACGAAGACGGAGCCGTGCTCCATCGCCACCATGGTCTGCTTGACGTCGCCGTAGTCCATGAGCGCCGCGGCGCCCGTGGTGAGGCTGCCGAGCCCGGACACGATGGTGGCGAGGTCGGCCGAGGCGCCGCGCGGGCCCTTGGTGCCGCCGGGGCCCTGGCCGGGGGTGGCGGTCGCCGCGGCTCCGGGGTCGGAGGACAGCAGCAGGAGCCCGTCCGAGGACACGACGGCGACGGAGTTGACGCCGGGCACCTCCTCGACCAGGTCGGTCAGCAGCCACTGCAGGTTGCGGGCCTGGGTGCTCAGTCCGTACGTACTGGGCGCGGTCATGTGCGTGCCTCCTGTGCGGTGTCCCCCTGGTCGGTGTCCTGTGCGAGCTCGGCGGCGACGACGCGCCGTCCGTCCCGCGTCCCCTGGTAGAACCCGCCGAGCCGGCGGCGCAGTTCCTCCGCGTCGACCCGGCGCGGCGCGGGGGGTACGGTGCCTGCGCCCGGGCCTTCGCCGGGGGCCGGGCCCGCGCCCGCCGCGAACCCGCCGCCGGAGCCGGGGAAGGCCCGGCCGGCCAGGGTACGGGGGGTGCGCTTGGGCAGGCCCTTGGCGGTGACGGCTTCCGGGGGCCCGTCGTGGTCGGCGTGGCTCCCCTGGCGGGGGACCCGGTCGGCCTCGGCGGGCGCGTGCCCGTGCGTCTCGGCCGGTGCGGTGCCGCGCGCGGTGAAGACCTGGTCGGCCGGGGGCAGCCGTTCCGCGTCGGGTGCGGCGGGCACGGCGGCCTGTCCGGGCAGGGTGGGGCTTTCGTCCGGTACGTCGACCGGCTGCGCCGTGGCGTCCGGCGCGTCCGCGGCCACCGGGTCGGCGTGGTCGGGTACCGCGAAGGCGCCCGGCTCCGCGTCGGGGACGACCCGCGCGAGGAGTTCGTCGCCCGGATCCCGGTCGGCCGGGGTTCCTGCGGTGAACACCTGCTCGGCGGGCGGCAGTTCCTCCCGTGCGGCACGCTCGTGCAGCGGCATCGGGGTGGGCGCCGCCGCCGGGGCCGGGTCGGGGGTCCGGGCCGCGTCGGGGGCCTGGGCGGTGAACGCCTGCTCCGCCGGGGGCAGCAGTTCCGCCTCCGGGGTGGTGCCGTCACCGCCCGCGGCGAAGCCGGGGAAGTCGGGGCCCGCGTCGGCGTCGGCGTCCGCGCCCGCGCCCGCGGCCTCGGCGGCGGTGGCGGTGGCGGTGGCGCCGAAGGCGGCATCGGAAGCCACCGCGTCGAAGACCGGGGTCTCGGCCTCGCCGGCGGACGGGGCGGACTCGGCGTCCGCAGCGGGGGCGAACGCGGCTTCCACCGGCTCCGGGGTGGGCCGGAGCCGGGGCGGCAGGGTGTTCTCGTTGGCCTCCGCGACCACGCCCGGCAGCTGGAACCGCGGCAGGCCCGGGGTGGCGAAGGTGTGCACCGGGGAGGCGGGCGGGCCGTCCGGGAGCAGGGCCGCCGGGATGGCGACCAGGCCCTCGATGCCGCCGTGCTGCGGGGCGCGCAGCTCCGCGGTGACCCCGTGCCGGGCGGCGAGGCGGCCGGCCACGTACAGGCCGAGGCCGAGGCCGTGCTCCTCCTCGGGCTCCCGGTCGTAGGCCTCGGGCGCCGCCAGGCGGGCGTTCAGGGCGGCCAGCCGGTCCGGGGTGACGCCGATGCCCTCGTCCACGACGGAGAGCACCACGTCACCCGAGTCCAGGTGCCGGGCGGAGACCCTGACCTTGGCGCCGGGCGGCGAGAACGTCGTCGCGTTCTCCAGCAGTTCGGCGAGCACGTGCGAGATGTCGTCGGCGGCGTGCCCCGCGACCAGGGTGAACGAGGGCGGCACGGCGAGGTCGACCCGCTCGTAGCGCTCGATCTCGCTGACCGCGGCCCGCATGACGTCGACCAGCGGGACCGGGGACCCGGCGCCCTGCCCGTGTTCCTGTCCGGCGAGGACCAGCAGGTTCTCGTTGTGGCGGCGCATCACGGTCGCCAGGTGGTCCAGCTTGAAGAGGGTCTCCAGCCGGTCCGGGTCCTGCTCCTTGGCTTCCAGCTCCTCGATGACCGCGAGCTGGCGCTCGACGAGGCCGAGGGTGCGCAGGGACAGCGAGACCGAGGTCGTCGACATGACGCGCCGGTGGTCCTCCAAGCCCTCGCGGAGCGCGGTGAGCTCGGATTCCAGGGATTCCCGGCCCGTGGACAGGGCCTCGTTGCGGCCGATGAGTCGCTTCCGGTCCGCGTCCAGTCCGGCGATCTTGGTGTGGAGGGAGACCGTCTGGTCCCGGACGGCGTTGAGGTGGCGCACGACCTCGGCGAACTCGTCGTTGCGGCCGGTGAACCGGACCGGCTCCACCGAGCCCTCGGGCGTGGCCAGCCGGGCCGCGCCGCGCCGGAGCACCGACAGCGGCCGGGTCAGCGAGCGGGCGACGGCCGTGGAGACGCCGACGGTGACGAGGAACAGCACGCCGAGGGCGGCGACGAGCATCTCCAGCCGCGTCACGTCGTCGTTGCGCAGGGTGGCCAGGGCGGTGGCCCGCTGCCCGGTGAGGGTGGCCTCCACCGACCGCATGCGGTCGATGCGGGCGGTCAGGGCGGAGCCGACGGCGGCGGCGTCGAGCTTGCGGTCGGCCGCGGAGAGCGTGGACCGCTCGGTGAGCCGCTTGAGGTAGTCGTCGGCGGTCTTGACCTCGGGGCCGGTGACGGTGGCGGCGAGGGTCTGGCGCACCTCCGGGCGGGCGGCGCGCGTGAAGTCGTCGAGTGCGGCCTGCTCGCGTACGCGCGCACGCTGGGCGGCGGCGGACAGCTCGTCGGCGACGGCCGTGTTCGGGGCCTGGTCGGCGCGGGGGACGGCCAGCGCGGCGAGCAGCAGCCCACGGGTGGCGGAGGCCTGTTCCACGGCCTGGCCCAGGGGGGCCAGCGGCCGGGTGGTGACGAGGGCGTCCTCGGCGCGCGGCGGGGTCCGGTCGGCGAGCCGGACACCCGGGGCGAGGAGTTCGGCGATGACGCCGGCGTAGGCCTGGTGGGCGGCGAGGGCCGTGCCCTTGCCGTCGACGGCCTCGGTGCGGACGGCCTGGACGCGGGCCAGGGCCTTGGCGAGGGGTTCGTCGGCCTCGGCCCGGACCTCGGCCAGTTGCCGGTCGGTGAGGGCGGTCCGCTCCTGGACGGGCGTCTTCGCGGTGCCGGGGCGGCCCTTGGCCACGTACTCGACGACGGCGTCGCGCTCGTCGCCGAGGAGGTGCGCGAGGGTGAGGGTGTGCTGGGTCTGTTCGGCGAGGGTGACCAGCTGCTGGGAGTCGTTCAGCTCGCGGGTCGCCGTGACTACGGCGGGGGCGCCGGCCGCGAGGACGGTGAGACCGGCGACGGCGACGCCGACGACCAGCCTGCTGCGTACGTGGACGCGGCGTCCTGCGGGGGCGGGTCCGTCGGTGGCGGTGCCGTTCTTCCGAGACCGCTTCTTCTGCACCGGTGCTCGCAATCCTGTACGTGTGCTCGTGCTCGTCTACTCGTGTGGCCGAGGTAACGGCCGGTCAACAAGTAAACGCCCCCTGTCCCCTCAGTACCGCCTCAGACCTTTGCAGTGTGATGGGGAGAGAGCCTCACATCGCCCACCCGGCCACTCGAACGAGTGAACATCACGGAAGAGTTGGCAACCAACTCGGCAAACGGGCGCCGGAGCGGCTCCGCGGACGGGTGGTTGAAAGATCGATGGGGGCTTTGGCAATATGCGCGCCCACATGTCCCGGGACGGGCCCGGGCGCCGGGCGCGGACGCGGAGCGGCGCCCGCCGAACACCTCCCCGCTTTGGTCCGGACTTTTGCGCCCGCCGCGGGCTCCGGCTGCGGGCGCGCGGGCAGAATGTCCGCATGCGCATCGACCTCGCCACGGACCCCGGCAACCCGGAACGCCCCAACGAGGACTGGCTATCAGCCGCGACGCCCGCCGCGGGCGGCGGTGTCCTGGTCGCCCTGGACGGGGTCACCCCGCCGCCCGAGGACGTCGGCTGCGCGCACGGAGTGCCGTGGTTCACGACCCGACTCGGGGGCCGATTGACCGAACTGTCCGGTTCGCGACGGGACATGCCGCTGGACCGGATCCTGGCGGAGGCCGTCCGGGACACGGCCGACGCCCACCGCGGGACGTGTGACCTTTCTCACGTGCGGACCCCGCAGGCGACCGTGGTGGTCGTCCGCTGGGACGAGGCGTCCGTGGAGCACCTGGTCCTGTCGGACTCCGTCCTCCTCCTGGAGGCGCCGGACGGCGGGGTGACCGCGGTCCTGGACGACCGGCTGGACCGGCTCCCGCGCGAGGCGCTGCGCACCAGGACGTCGGCGGACGCCCTGCGCAACGCGGAGGGCGGCTTCTTCACCGCGGCCGCCGATCCGGCGGTGGCGGCCCGGGCGGTGACCGGGCGCAGCCCGCGCGGGGAGGTCCGGGCGGTGGCCGCGCTCACCGACGGGGCCAGCCGGTGGACGGACACCTTCCGGGAGGGCGACTGGACGCAGTGCCTGGCGGTGCTGCGCAAGGAAGGGGCGCAGGGGCTGCTCGACCGGGTCCGGACGCTGGAGGCGGACCCGGCGCGCCCGCCCGCTCGCGGCAAGCGGCACGACGACGCTTCGGCGGTCTTCGCGGAGCTGTGACCCCGGGGCGGGCGCGGGCGACGCGGGGGCGCGTGGTGGCGGGTCGGAAGCACCGGGCGACCGGCCGGCGGCACCCGGTGGGCGGCCGCGGGGGCCGGGGCGGCTACTCCTCGCCCTGGTTGAGCTGGTTCAGGAGCCGGGCCAGTTCCGCGACCTCGCCCCGGTCCCAGTCGGCGAGCTTGCGCATGTACCGCTCGCGCCGCGCGCCGCGGACCCGCAGGAACCGTTCGCGGCCCTCCTCGGTGAGTCCGACCAGGAAGGCCCGGCCGTCCGCGGGGTCCGGCTCGCGGGCGATCAGGCCGAGCACCTCCAGGGCCCGCAGCTGTCGGCTCATGGTGGCCTTGCCGACCCCGAAGTAGGCGGCGAGGTCGGTGGCCCGCTGGCGGCCGGCGGCCTCCAGCCGTACGAGCAGCCCGTACGCGGCGGGCTCCAGCTCGGGGTGCAGGGCGCGGGCCATCTCGCCGGAGGAGGCGCGGGCCCGCCGCAGGAAGACGGAAAGCTCCCGCTCCAGGGCAAGGAACTCCTGGTCTTCGCTGCCGTGCACGTGCCGCTCCCGTCGGTGTGTCAGGCACCCCTCGTGCCGATCACCTCCAGTATTTCGTAGAG